>JAJQAS010000210.1 GCA_021203685.1 Clostridiales bacterium
ACTTCCGAGGCTTCTCCCCTCCCTGCCCTTTCAGGGGAGGCAAGGGGGATAGTGCTTGTCGGCTGTTCTGCATTTTCTCCAACAGAGCGCAAGTTTTTTCGCAAAATGGCGAATTAGCTTCTTTTTCTCTTCTTTTTAGGGATTTGCAAGGAAGGGTTTTGTTCCATGCTATATAACCTTTCCTCGGAGAGCTATCATTCCGCAACTGACCACCCCTCTCGCCTCCCCTGAAAGGGGAGGGGGACCATGCGAAGCATGGTGGAGGGGTTTCCCTTAATTGCACATTGCACATTGCAAATTGCTAATTGTCCCGGCCCTTCCGGGAAAAAATTTTCGCAAAAACTGTAACAACCCCGCCCTTCCTGCGTCTTATAGTTGAAAGGGGTGAGAAAGATGCAAGAACTGGAACAGCTCTACCGCCGGTACTACCAGGACGTGTACCTGTACCTGAAAGCCCTGACCGGCGACGCCGCCGTGGCCGAGGAGCTGACGGCGGAGACCTTCCTCCGGGCCTGCGCCCACGCGGAGCGGTTCCGGGGCGACTGCGACATCCGCACCTGGCTGTGCCAAATCGCAAAAAACCTGTATTTTTCCCACCATCGGCGGCAAAAGCGCCTGGTCCCCCTGCCGGAGGCGTTCGACCCGCCCGACCCCTGCGCCAACATCGAGCAGGACTACGAAAACAAAGAGTCCCTCCAGCGGGTGCAGCGGCACCTGGAGGGGATGAAGGAGACCTACCGGCAGGTGTTCACCCTCCGGGTGTTCTCAGAGCTGTCCTACGTGCAAATCGCCGCCCTGTTCGGGCGAACCGAGGGCTGGGCGCGGGTGACCTTCCTGCGGGCCAAGCGGAAGCTGCAGCAACAAATGGCAAAGGAGGAACAAACATGAACCCCATCACCTGTGACATCATCCGGGACCTGCTCCCCCTTTACGCCGAGGGCGAGGCCAGTGCCGACACCCAGGCCCTGGTGGAGGAGCATCTGGCGGAGTGCCCCGCCTGCGCCGCCCAGCTGGAGGAATTGAAGGCTCCCCTGGCAGTCCCCCCGGAGACCGAGCAGCGCATCATGGCCCGGCTGCGCCGGAAGCGCCGGAACCGGCTCATCCGCAACGTCATCATCGCCGTAATTTTGGTGGCGCTGCTGGTGGTGCTGCCGGTGCTCAGCGTCATGCAGGACACCGCCGTGGAGCTGGACGCTTCGGACCTCCTGGTGGAGACTACCAGCACCGGCCAGACCCGGCTCCAGCTCAGCGAACGGGCCAGGGGCAATGTCCTCAACGTCATTTACACCCAGGATGAAGAGGGCAGCGCCACGGCGTATGTCTCCCTCCAGAATGGCACCCGGTTGTCCCTGCTGCCCTGGCGGTTTTACTGTCTGCTGTACGGCTGGGATTACTATAGCCGGGATGAGCTGATGGACGTTTACGACGTCACCTGGACGCTGGAGGACGGCAGCGTCACAGGGATACAGTATGACTACACCTCCGGCTTCGGCAACTGCGACAGCGTGGTGCTCAGCGACGCTTTCGTCGCGGTGTACTACCAGCCGGGCATCGAGGAGGAGACCGGGCCGTTCAGCGTTTACATGAACGCCCTGACCGACGAGGTCTTTGAAACCGCCAGCGCCGGCGGCCAGTGGACGGAGGGGCAGCTGGATGAAATGGTCTGCTCCCACTACGAGGTGCCGGACAGCGACCAGCGGGTGCTGATTTGGGAAAAGGAAACCGCAGAATGAACCGAAAGGGCCTGCCAAACCCGGCAGGCCCTTTTTGCGGCAAAAGCGCGAAACCCGAAAAGGTTTACAGCCTGTAACGGTTTTTCATTCTTTGTTGCTTGCCTTTCCGTAGCTCACCTGTTATAGTCATAGAAGTGTAAAAAATCCACCCAAACAAACCAGAGGGGACAATGCGCCATGAAAAAGATCCCGGACGATGATGCAAAACAGGAATTCTTTTTAGCAAATCGCACAACGGGAGCGGCTGTGCGACCTTAAAAGTTTTTTAATTTTTCTTTGATTTTATGTGACGTATGTGTTATACTAAAAAAGCGATGCAATGCCCGTGTCGTTTGTGTAAAAATTCCCGGTGACGGAGCCCTCCTCTGCGCTGCTGCGCCAGTGGAGCGCGGCTTCTCCCGGCTACATCGTCCGCTTTGGACTTTTGAATAGATGAAAAGAGGGAGTTACCTTGTATAAGTATGTGATTCACGGCGGGAAACCGCTTTTTGGTGAAATCGAAATCAGCGGCGCAAAGAACGCTGCCGTTGCCATCCTCCCCGCCGCCCTGCTGGTGGATGGCGTGTGCCGTATCGAGAACATCCCCCAAATCAGCGACGTGACCCTGAGCCTGGAGATCCTCCGGGAGTTGGGGGCAGGCGTCCGTTCCATCAACAAAAATACCGTCGAAATCGACTGCCGCCATATCCGCAACTTCTGCGTTCCCGACGACCTTTGCCGGAAAATGCGCGCCTCCTACTACCTCATCGGCGTGCTGCTGGGCCGGTTTGGCCGGGCGCAGGTCTCTATGCCCGGCGGGTGCAACCTGGGCGTGCGCCCCATCGATCAGCACATCAAGGGCTTTGAGGCGCTGGGAGCCAATGTGGATGTTTTGGGCGGCTTTGTTTATGCCAACGCCCAGGAGGACGGCCTCTCCGGGGCAACCATCTATATGGACCAGGTCAGCGTGGGCGCCACCATGAACGTGATGATGGCGGCGGTGCTGGCAACGGGCCTGACCGTCATCGAAAACGCCGCCAAGGAGCCTCATGTGGTGGACCTGGCCAACTTCCTGAACTCGATGGGGGCCGACATCATGGGGGCCGGTACCGATGTCATCAAGATCCGCGGCGTGGAAAAGCTCCACGGCGGGACGTATTCCATCATCCCCGACCAGATCGAGGCGGGCACCTATATGGCCTGTGTGGCCGCCGCCGGGGGCAACGTCCTCATCAAAAACGCCATCCCCAAGCACCTGGACTGCATCACCGCCAAGCTGGTGGAGATGGGGGTGGAGATTCGGGAGGGCGGCGACGATATCCGCGTCATTCGCAAGCACGGCCTCAAGCGCACCAACATCAAGACCATGCCCTATCCCGGCTTCCCCACCGATATGCAGCCCCAGATGACCGCCTGCCTGTGCCTGGCCCAGGGGATCAGCATGGTCAACGAGGGCATTTGGGAAAACCGCTACCGCTACGTGGACGAGTTCAAGCGCATGGGCGCGAAAATCCAGGTGGACGGCAAAATCGCTGTGGTGGAGGGCGTAGACCACCTGACGGGCGCGCCGCTTCTGGCCTGTGACCTGCGGGCCGGGGCCGCCATGGTGGTGGCCGGGCTGGCCGCCGTGGGCACCACCGAGATTGGCTGCATCCACTATATCGAGCGGGGATACGACGATCTGACCGGCAAGCTCCAGGGCGTGGGGGCGGACATCCGCATTGTGGACGTGCCCGACGACGACCTCCGCAGCGAGAGCCACGCGGGGTGAATAGCCATTAGCTCTTAGCTTTTAGCTTTTAGCTTTTAGCTTGGTAGTGCTGAACGAGTGGTTGGTGACTAGTAGTGCTTGACTTTTTTTGCTGTATACTTATGGTATGCAGCACCTGACTAATAGCTAACGGCTAATGGCTAACAGCTAAACTTTCCGGGGGCGGTTCATAGGCCCTGTTTGAACCGCCCCATTTTCAGATAAATAGTGTCGAAAAAAGCCGCTGTCTCTGGCAGCCGCTTTTTTCATGTTGTTATGGGTTTGGTTTTTACCACCGTATGTGTAGGGGCGGCCTTTGTGTCAAGAGACACATGGGTAACACCTGTGAAGAGACATGGGTTACAGTCTCC
>JAJQAS010000264.1 GCA_021203685.1 Clostridiales bacterium
GTGCCGGACATATGGGGTTCCATGAGCATCAGCACGGCGATGAGCACCAGAATTATCCCATAGGGGATCAGCTCCGCCAGGTCGCTCCAGTAGAAGAAGTAACGAATGTTTTCCCAGGGCTGCGGCCACCGCCGGGCAAACTTCGGCGGTTCCTGCCGCCGCTTGGACAGCCGGGCGGAGAAAAACAGCACCACGCCCAGCTTGGCGACCTCCGAGGGCTGATAGGTCGGCCCCACCACCAGCGCCAATCGCAACCAGCGGGTGGCGTTGTTCTGGGTGACGCCCAGAGGGGTCAGCACCAGAATCAACAGCACAATGGCCACCAGCAGCACCGGCACCGACAGGATGCGCAGGTGCTGGTAATCAAACCGGGAAACCAGCAGCATTGCCACAATGCCCAGCACGGCGAAGAGCGCCTGCCGCTTAAAGTAATAATAGGGGTCGCCCAGGGTGCCGGCGGAGGCGTTATACCCCGCCGCCCGGTCATAGAGGGCGGCGTAGGACGAGGCCGACAGCAGCATGATGAGGCCGATGCCCAAGAGCAGCAGCACCAGCATCAGAAAGGGCAGGTCGATCGGCCCTTTCGCCAGTTGCTGATGGCGGTGCAGTCCCCGCCGGGATGTTTTCGTTGCCATACGGCCCCTCCTTTCGGTGGTAATAGCTATTTGTAACCCCTCCGCCACCGCCTAAAGGCGGCGGCCCTCCTCCCCTTTCAGGGCAGGGAGCGCAGCGGAAGTGCCGCTTGACGGCGGAGGCAAGGGAGGCGAGTGAATACGAAACGGCAGATCTTTGCAGAAAACCTGTACTATGCCGGGCAAAACCGCAGGCCAAACAGCAAACACTATCCAAACTAAAAGCTAAGAGCTAACAGCTAAAAGCTATGTATTGCCGGGCGCCGCCAACGTGATCCGATACCACCGGCGGGGCGCGCCGCTGTCCAGGGCGTCGAACCGGGCCAGGGGAAATTCCTCGGTCAGCTCCCGGCGTTCCGCCTCGGTCAGGCGCAGCTCCCGGCTGCCGGGGTGGGGGACGCCGTCGAAAGCGGCCAGCAACAGGGCCAGCGGGCTGCCGGGGACGGAGAATTTGGTTGTGGAGGCGGCTTCGCTCTGCATGGCGGTTCCCTTTCTGTGTATCTCTTGTGGCGGGGACGGGAATTTCATTATAAAGGACACGGAGCGATTTGGCAAGGGGCCACATTGCCCAAATTGGAAAACGAATTTTTGGCTGGCGGAGAAAAACTCCTGGTTCTGCGTTGCATTTTTCCCGTTGCCGTTGTAGAATATCCATATCATTTTATTTGAGGCGACGCCGTGCAATTCCTGCTGCGGTGTGTAATGCCGGACCTGTCCGGCAGCTTCGGAAGGAGAACGGTGTTATGAGTTTTACATTTGCGGATTATCAGACCAGCGCAGACTACCTGCGCAGTCAGTTAGGGGGCTTCGTCCCCAAGGTGGCAATGGTGCTCGGCTCCGGCCTGGGCTACCTGGCCGAAAAGGTGGAGGACCCCATCGCCGTGCCCTTTTACGCCATCCCCTACTTTCGCCGCTCTACCGCGCCAGGCCACGCCGGCCGGCTGGTCTTCGGCAGGCTGGACGGCCAGAACGTGGCGGTGATGCAGGGCCGGTTCCACCACTACGAGGGCTACAGCTTCGAGGAGGTCACCTTCCCCATCCGGGTGCTGCGGCTGCTGGGGGCGGAGACGCTGATCGTCACCAACGCCGCAGGCTGCGTCAACGAGAGCTGGGAGGCCGGGGACCTGATGCTCATCGGCGACCACATCAAGCTGACGCTGGATTCCCCCCTCTGCGGCCCCAACCTGCCGGAGTTCGGCCCCCGGTTCCCGGACGGCACCTATGACTATACCCCCGCCCTGCGGAAGCTAGCCCATGAAGTGGCGCAGGAGCAGGGGATCCCCATGCGGGAAGGGGTCTACCTCTATCTGCCCGGCCCCCAGTACGAGACCCCGGCGGAAATCCGCGCCGCCCGGATTTTGGGCGCGGACGCGGTGGGGATGTCCACCGTGCCGGAGGTCATCATCGCCCGGCACTGCGGAATGCAGGTGCTGGGGGTCACGCTGCTGACCAACATGGCCGCCGGTATTTTGGACCAGCCCCTGACCGAGGAGGAAGTGCTCACCGCCGCCCAGGAGGGGAAGGAAAAGTTCTCCGGGCTGGTGCGGGGTTGTCTGGCGAGGCTGTAAAACCAGGATTGGGAATTGCTTTGAAGCAGCCGCTTTGATAAGCTGTTAGCCGTTAGCTGTTGCCGTCAAGCGGCACTTCCGAAGCTGCGCTTCTCCCTGTAGTCAGGCACAGCAAACCGAAAGCGTAGTGCTGAAAGTGCAGCACCACCAAGCTAAGAGCTAAAAGCTAATAGCGCTATAGATTCTTGAAAATCGCAAAAACGAGGCATTATATGAACACATTATTCAAAAACGTCACTGTGGTGACCATGAACGACGACCGGGAAGTGCTCCAAAACGCCTACGTCGCCACCCGGGGGGACAAAATCGCCGCCGTCTCCAATCAGCAGCCGGAGGGCGATTTCGACCGGGTCATCGACGGCGCGGGCAAGGTGCTGATGCCCGGCCTGGTCAACGCCCACACCCACGTCCCCATGACGCTGCTCCGGGGCTACGGCGGGGGCCACGACCTGCACACCTGGCTCAACGACTACATCTTCCCCGCCGAGGCCCGGCTGGACGAGCGCACCATCCACGCGGGCACCGCCCTGGGCATGGCGGAGCTGATTGCCGCCGGGGTCACCTGCATCGAGGATATGTATTACTTCTGCGATGACATGATCGAGGAAGTCCTCGCCGCAGGGCTGAACGCCAACATCTCCCGGGGTATCACCTGCTTCCAGAGCATCGACGACCCGGCGGCCTACCCGCCCTGCGGCGAGCTGCAGGCCACGGCGGAGCGGTACAACGGCTATAACAATGGGCAGATCAAGGTGGACGTCTCCATTCACGGGGAATACACCTCCTTCCTAGCCCCCAACCTGTGGAGCTACCTGGGCCGCTACGCCGCGGACAACGGCCTGGGGATGCACGTCCACATCTCCGAGACCTGGTCGGAGCACGAGGAGTGCATGGCCCGCCACGGCAAAACACCTCTCCAGATTTTGGACGACTACGGCGTGTGGGACTGCGGCCGCAGCGTGGCCGCCCACTGCGTCTGGGTGTCCGACGAGGACATGGAGCTGATGGCGAAGAAGCACATCTCCGCCGTCCACAACCCCGTCTCCAACCTGAAACTGGGCAGCGGCGTGGCCAGGGTGCCGGAGCTGCTGAAACAGGGGGTCAACGTGGCCCTTGGCACCGACGGGCCCTCCAGCAACAACAACCAGGACATGTTCGAGGAGATCAAGCTGGCTTCCATCCTGGCCTGCGGCATCAATATGGACGCCCAGGCGATCACCCCCCTCCAGGCGCTGGAGATGGCCACCGTCAACGGAGCCAAGGCCCTGGGCCGGTGCTCCGGCAGCGTCCGGCCGGGGTACGACGCGGACCTGATTTTGGTGGACTTCACCCGGCCCAGCCTGACCCCCTGCCACGACGTGGTGGAGAACCTGGTCTATGCCGCTCGTGGCGGCGACGTGTGCCTGACCATGGCCCGGGGCAAGGTCCTCTATGAAAACGGCGTCTTTTTCACCCTGGATCTGGATAAAATCAAGAGCGAGGTGGAGGGGTACGCCCTGCCCACCATGTTTGGATAATATGGCGAATTGTGAATCCCGTTCAATCAGCTATGCGGAGAAACCCCTCCGCCACCGCCTAAAGGCGGCGGCCCTCCTCCCCTTTCAGGGGA
>JAJQAS010000039.1:0-23126 GCA_021203685.1 Clostridiales bacterium
GACGACAAGACCACCGACCGTCTCCGCGGCGTCAGCCGCATGGCCAGCCTGGAAATCATCCTGGAGCGGGCCACCGAGACCTACACCGAGGAGCAGAAGGGCGCCTTCGCCACCGAGAAGAACGACAACTATCGGGATCTGCTGAAAAACATGAGCCCCGCCGACCTGACTGATGAGGTGAAGGACACCCTCAACGAGCTGCGCGCTCGCGGCTACAAGCTGAGCATCGGCTCCTCCAGCAAGAACACCAAATTCATCCTGGGTCAGCTGGGTCTGGGCGACTTCTTCGACGCCATCGCCGACGGCACCGACATCACCCGCTCCAAGCCCGACCCGGAGGTGTTCCTGAAATCCGCCGCCAAGCTGGGCATCGACCCGGCGGACTGCGCCGTGGTGGAGGACGCCAAAGCGGGCATCGAGGCGGCCAAGGCGGGCGGAATGACCGCGCTGGCCCTGTTCGGCGACGCCAAGGGCTGCGGCGCGGAGGACTACGATTTGACCTCCTTCTCCGACCTGCTGAATATCCTTCCCTGATCTAATATGCTGTTTAACCGTCAGAATACGGCAGTCAGCAGTTTAAGTCGGCACCCCATTATTTGTAAAATGCAGATCGTGGGGTGCCGCTCAAAGAAAGGCGGATGATACAAATGCTGCCATATGTCTTTGGCGTGGACATCGGTGGGACAGCCATCAAGCTGGGGGCGTTTCGCACCGACGGCACGCTGCTGGAAAAATGGCAAATCCCCACCCGGACGGAGGACGGCGGCAAAAACGTCCTGCCCGACGCTCTGGACGCTCTGCGCGGCTGGATGGCCCGGAACCAAATCGGCTGGGAGCAGGTGGAAGGGGTCGGCATGGGCGTCCCCGGCCCGGTCAAGATCGACGGCACCGTATCCGGGTGCATCAACCTGAACTGGGGGGAGCTGCACCTTCCGGCGATCCTCCACGAGCTGGAACCGGCCATTTCCAAATTCCGGGTAACGAATGATGTCAACGCCGCCACCGTGGGCGAGCTGTGGAAGGGCGCGGCCAGCGACAACCTGAGCGCCGTGATGGTGACGCTGGGAACCGGCATCGGCTGCGGCATCGTGGCGGACGGACGGGTGATGTCCGGCAGTGAGGGCGCGGCCGGGGAAATTGGCCACTTTTGCGTGGACAGGGAGGCCACCGTCCCCTGCAAGTGCGGCAAATACGGCTGCCTGGAGCAGTATTGCTCCGCCACCGGCCTGCTGCGGTGTGCCAAATTAGCGTTGTTCCAGCAGGCGTCCCGGCCTTCCTCCCTGCGGGAGAAAAAGCGGCTGAGCGCCAAGGATGTCTGCGACGCCGCCCGGGAAGGGGACGCGCTGGCGCTGGAGCTGCTGGACGAGCTGGGTGAAAAGCTGGGCTGGGCGCTGACCGCCATGGCCAGCACCGTCAACCCGGAGGTGTTCATCATCGGCGGCGGACTGTCCAAAGCGGGAGACATTTTGCTCCAGCCCATTGAGCGCAGCTTCCAAAAATATGCGTTCCACGCTTTCCAGGACACAGCGTTTGTCCTGGCGGAGCTGGGCAACGACGCGGGCATCTACGGCTGCGCCAAAATGGTGTTGGACTGAACCGACACTCAGCTTTTAGCTACTAGCTATTAGCTCTTAGCTCTTAGCTTTGTGGTGCTTTACGATTCGTTCTGCGCTTTGGATTTACCACATAAAACAAACCGCTAACAACGAACGGATGTCTGGCGCTGTTCTCCTATGGCTTGCAGTGCGTAACTACAGGCAGGGAGCGAAGCGGAAGTGCCGCTTGACGGCAACAGCTAATGGCTAACAGCTTATCATCATACATCACAACTTGAACAGAACAGGAGTTGAAAAATATGTTAGATTTTAACCGCAAGGGGCAGTGGGAGATCGTTGAAACCAACTTTGACCCCAACGCTCTGGGCAAGGTAGAGGCCAACTTCTGCCTGGGCAACGGCTATCTGGGCCTTCGCTCTGCCACAGAGGAGAAATACCTGAACGAGACCCGTGATTTGCTGGTGGCGGGCACCTTTGACCAGTTTTCCCCGGAGGAGGTCACGGAGCTGCCCAACGCCGCCGATGTGACCAATATCGAGCTGACGCTGAACGGAGAGCGGTTCGACCTGACCCAGGGGACCATTCACAGCTACGCCCGGACGCTGAACCTGAAAACCGGTCTGCTGACCCGTGACGTAGACTGGAGCAGTCCCAAGGGCGAGCGTTTTCGTCTGAAATTTGAGCGCATTGTCTCCCTGAAGCGACTGCACACCATCGCGGCCCGCGTCACCGTGACCCCCTGGCAGGATTCCACTGTCACCCTCCAGTCCGGCATTGACGGGCGGGTGTCCTGTGAAGGCTCCCAGCACTTCACCGAGGGTCAGACCCGATTCTACGACAAAAAATACCTCCAGTTCGTCCCCCGCACCATCCAGTCCAACATCACCTTCGTGGTGGACGCCACCCATCAGTTCTATCTGGACGGGATGCGGACGGCCCCCAAGAGCGACATCAACATCCTCCGCCGCCGGATGTTCTCCAAGTTCACCTTCCCGGTGGAGGCAGGGCAGTCTCTGGTGATGGAGAAGTTCTCCAACGTCTACACCACACGGGACAAGGAAGCCGCCTCTCTCACCGTGGCGGAGGTGCAGGCTTATGCCCTGGAGCAGCTGAAAGCGGACGAGGCCGCTGGGTTCGACGCTCTGGCCCAGGAGTCCGCCGCCTGCTGGCAGGAAAAGGTGTGGGATCGGGTGCCCATCACCATCGACGGCCCCGCCTTCGACCAGCTGGTCATCCGCTTCGCCCAGTACCATATGCAGCTCATGACCCCCGCCCACGACAACCGGATGAACATCGGGGCCAAGGGCTTCTCCGGCGAAGGCTACAAGGGCCACACCTTCTGGGATACCGAGGTGTTCCTGCTGCCCTACTTCATCTTCACCATGCCGGAGGTGGCCCGGAGCCTGGAGGAGTACCGCTATCTCTCCCTCCCCGGCGCGCACGCAAAAGCGACCCACAACGGCTATCAGGGGGCGCAGTTCCCCTGGGAGTCCGCTTGGCTGGACGACGGCGAAGTGACGCCGGAGTACATGGGCACCGACATCGTCACCGGCCAGCTCATCAAGGTCTGGACCGGCTTCATCGAAATTCACATCACCTCCGACGTGGCCTTCGGCGTGTGGCAGTATTACGAATGCACCGGCGACCAGGATTATATGGACAAATACGGCTACGAGCTGATCTTCGACTGCGCCAAATTCTGGAGCAGCCGTCTGGAGCCGGGCGAGGACGGAAAGCTCCACATCAACGACGTGGTCGGCCCCGACGAGTACAAGGAGCACGTCAACGACAACGCCTACACCAACTACATGGCGTGGTGGAACATGGGCAAGGCCATCGAGTACGCCGACCTGCTCTGGAAGGAAAAGCCCGACCTGTATCAAAAGCTGGACGAAAAGCTGGGGCTGGCCGATTGTTACGAAAAGTGGACGGCCCAGCGGGACAAGATTTTCCTGACCCAGCCCACAGAGGACGGCGTGCTGCCCCAGGACACCACCTACCTGACCCTGGAGGACATCGACCTGACCAAGTACAAGAAGCAGGCCCATGTGGGCGGCATCTACAAGGACTACAATCAGGAGCAGATCACCAAAATCCAGGTCTCCAAGCAGGCGGATGTCATGGTGCTGTTCTACCTGCTGGAGGAGCTGTTCCCCCACGAGGTCAAACTGGCCAGCTGGGATTACTACGAGCCTCGCTGCCTCCACGACTCCAGCCTGAGCCTTTCCACCCATTCGGTGCTGGCCTGCGACATCGGCAACCCGGAGCTGGGCTACCAGATGTTCGAGAAAGCCTGCCTCATCGACCTGGACAACGCCAACCCCCACTCCTCTGACGCGGGTATCCACGCGGCCTCCTACGGCGGCCTGTGGCAGTGCGTGGTCTATGGCTTCGGCGGTCTGCGGATGCTGGGCGGCAAGCTGCGCATCAGTCCCAACCTGCCCAAGGCGTGGAATGAGCTGACTTACACCATCCTGTGGCGTGGGCAGAAGCTGAACGTTACCGTCACCCAGGATACGGTTTCCATCGTCAACGAGACCAAGACTGCTCCCATCTCTCTGGAGGTCTGGGGGAAGGAGTATACGTTCACGGACACGCTGGAAGTGACGAAGTAAGCTGCTGCATCAGACACAATTGAAAAAAGCTGCCCTGACCTTGCACGGCTGCAATGGTTCAGGGCAGCTTTTGCTTTTGCGCGAAGAATAACGGTTCGTGTTGCCGCCAAATGGACCGCCTGACCGGCAAAGTGGGCAGTAAGTGTTGCGCTCCATAAAAACCTGTTTTTTCGGCCGTGTTCCTATCCCGGGGAGCAAATGACCGCCTGTTTTCTTTTGACAGCGTTCGCCGTCTGTGATAAAATAACGGATAAAGTTGCAACGACACAATGGCGCTGAACAGAACTGGGGGGAGATCGACATGGTGACCATCCGAGATATTGCCCAGGCGTGCGGGGTGTCTATCGCTACGGTATCCAATGTGCTGAACGGCAAAAAGAATGTCTCAGAGGAAATGCGCAATCGGGTCATGGATAAAGTGCGGGAGATGAATTACACCCCGAAATCCATTGCCAAAACCCTGAAAACCAAAAAGACGCGCACTCTGGGCATCATCGTGGAGGATATCACGATCTTTTCCGTCCCTGACCTGGTGGACGGCATCACTGAATGCTGTGAAGTGAATGGGTACCGGGTCACGCTGATCAATCTGCGCCTGTACAAGAAATTTGACGACACCTATTATCACCAGACCATGTACCAGACGCAGCTGCAAGAGGTGCTCAAGACATTGCTGGCCGACCAGGTGGAGGCGGTGGTTTACATCTCCGCCCACGAGCGGCCTCTGCAATGTCTGCCGCCGGATTTCCCCGTGCCTCTGGTGATGTGCTACGCCTACAGCATGACCCCGGGCATCCCCTCTGTTTTGGTGGACGAAAAAGGCCCTACGGAGCAGCTGCTCCAATACGCGCTGGATATGGGCCACAAGCGCATCGGCGTGGTCACGGGGAAAATCGACAGTGCCCATATGCAGGAGCGGCTGCTGGCCTATCAGGATGTGCTGTTCCAAAATGGCATCCTGTTTGACCCCAGCCTGGTCTGCAAGGGGGATTGGGAGCGGGAAAGCGGCTACCAGTCTGTCGACTACCTGCTGCAAAAAGAAGTGACGCTGATCTTCTGCATGAACGACCTGATGGCGGGCGGCGTTTATGCTAGGCTGGAGGAACTGGGGCTGAAGGTCGGGGAGGACATCAGCGTGCTGGGCTACGACAACCGATTGATGAGCCGATATGTCAATCCTCCGCTGACTACAGTGGAGCTGCCCCTGCACGACCTGGGCTACCGGGCCGGGGAGGTCGCCCTGGAAGCGATCCGCCTGGGAGCTGAACAGGTGTCTCAGCAAACCTATGTTTCAGGCAAGGTGGTCCTGCGGCAATCCGTGCATAGAGTCGAAAACGATTTCAAATAGAAAAAAGAATTTGTCAAAACTGACGAAAAAAAGGAAGCCGGATGGTGCGGTTTTCCTTTTTTTCGTTGTTTACCTTGATTTTTGGAGGGAAGATTTGGGGAGAATCATTTCTGAAAGTGAGGAAGATATGGTCTCATGTGAGTAAAATTTGAATAAATCGAGAACAAAAATGAAATTTTAGTCAATATGCTGACAGCAAAACGGTTAATCGCTGTTCAAATTGTTAAAGGTGATTGACTTTTTGCGACGAAAACCCTATAATAAAAATACAAAAAGCGTCCCAGACAGGGAAGTTTATTTTCGCGGTCGTGAAATAAAAGGGTCCTATTTGCATTCTTGAGGAAAAAGAAAAAGTTTCAGGGCAAAAAAATAACGGGAACTCTCCCTTTTCCAAACGAACCAAATTGAATCGTTTTATTTAGGGGCGCTTGCACCATCCACTCACGGGCTTGCCCGTGAAAAAACGAAAAGGAGATATGACAATGAAAAAGATCCTTGCTCTGATCCTGTCTATGGCAATGGTTCTGTCGTTGCTCACTGCCTGCGGAAGCAGCAGCAGCACCACCAGCGACAGCAGCACTGCCACAGCCGACACCTCCGCCGAAAGCGATGACAGCTCCGACGGCTTCGTCATGGACGAGCCCGAGGGCGAGTACACCGACCTGACGGTTTGGACCTTCATCGAGCTGCACCAGGAGTTCTACATCGACATGGCCGAGAAGTGGAACGAAGAGAACCCCGACAAGCAGGTCCGCCTGACCCTGATGAACATGGACTATGACGCCATGCACAACAAGCTGTCCATCGCCCTGGAGTCCGGCACCGGCGCTCCCGACGTGGTCGACATCGAAATCGGCAAGTTCCCCTCCTTCATCAACAGCACCACCATCGGCCTGTATGACCTGAGCGAAGCCATTGAGCCCTATCTGGACGAGATCGTCGAGACCCGCCTGGAGATCTACTCCAAGGATGACTCCGTCTACGGCTATCCCACCCACGTCGGCACCACCGTGGCCTTCTACAACGTGGAGCTGCTGGAAGAGGCCGGCATCGACTATGAGTCCATCGAGACCTGGGACGACTGGAAGGAAGCTGGCGTCGCCTACTATGAGGCCACCGGCAAGCAGTTCTCCTGCCTGGAGACCACCGCTCATTGGGTCGTCAACCTGATGCTGGTCCAGAAGGGCGGCAGCTATCTGGACGAGGACGGCAACCCCAACCTGACCTCTGACGAGCTGACCGAAGTGCTGAACTTCCTGGTGGAGTGCCAGGAGACCGGCGCCTTCTCCCCCATGCCCGGCGGCCAGCCCGACTCTGACGAGGCCTATGCCTCCTTCAACCAGGGCGACTACGCCTGCCAGATCATGCCCTTCTGGCAGACCTCCCGCTTCACCAACTACATGACCGACCTGTCCGGCAAGATCGCCATCGCCACCGTGCCTCGCTGGTCCACCTCTGACACCACCGCCTGGACCATCGGCGGCGGCGGCACCGGTACCGCTGTTGTCGCTTCCTCCGAGAACGCTGAGCTGGCCGCTGAGGTCTTCGCTTACATCAAGCTGTCCTCCGAGGCTTCCGTGGACATCTGGAACGTCCTGGGCTTCGACCCCGTCAACACCGAGATCTGGACCGACACCGAAATCACCGAGAACCCGGACAACGCCTTCGTGCAGTATTTCGTCAACAGCCCCTTCGATGCTCTGCTCGAAATGTCCGACTCCATCGGCGCTCTGAGCGATCAGAACTCCGCTTACTGGTCTGACATTACCAACGAGATCTCCACCGTCACCCTGGAGGAGATCTTCGAGAATGGCACTTCTGTTGAAGACGCGCTCCAGTCCTCGCAGGACACCGTTATGACCTACGTCAGCTGATTTGACCCACCCTGTTTTTCACAAAAAAACATATAGAATCTAAAAAACGGGGGGCATAGTGGCGCACGCCGCTTGCCCCCCCGGCTTTTTATAAAAAGAAATGCGAAAGCTGAAAGAAAGAAGGTAGGTTCATTCCGATGAAAGGGATCAAAAAGTTTATCTACAACCAAAAGGTAGCCCCTTATGTGTTCATCCTGCCCTTTGTACTGTCCGTACTGCTGTTTTGGGTCGTCCCCATCATCCAGGGCATCAATTTGAGCTTCTATAACACATTGCAGGAGGAGTTCGTCGGCCTGAAAAACTACGCCAAGATCTTCACCGATAAGATCTTCCTGAAGGCTCTCTACCACAGCGTCCGCTACACCATCGGCACACTGGTGCTTCTGCTGCCCCTGCCCCTTCTGTTCGCCACTATGCTCAACAGCAAGCTGACCGAAAAGACTGCGGGCTTCTTCAAATCCATCTACTTCATCCCGGCTCTGACCTCCGTGGTGGTCGCCGGTACCATTTTCCGTCTGATGTTCGGCGAGCTGGACACCTCTCTGGCCAACCAGGTGCTGAACGCACTGGGCGGAAGCTCCATCAAGTGGCTGAAAATGGACTGGCCCAGCTACTTCGTCCTGCTGCTGTTGGCCTGCTGGCGCTGGATGGGCGTCAACATCCTCTACTATCTGGCCGGTTTGCAGTCCATTCCCGCCGACCTCTATGAGGCCGCCTCCATCGACGGCGCGACCAAGTTCCAGCAGTTCACCCGCATCTCCATTCCGCTGGTCAAGCCCACCACCGTCTACGTCATGACCATTTCCATCTACGCCGGCCTGTCAATGTACATCGAGTCCAGCATGTTGTGGACGGGCAACAACTCGCCCATGAACATCGGCCTGACCATCGTTGGCTACCTCTATCGCCAGGGCATTGAGAAGCGCAACATGGGCTACGCCTGCGCGGTCGGCATGATCCTGCTCATCATCGTCATGGTCATCAACATTCTCCAGTTGATTTCCAACGGCACCATCCAGGTCGGAAAGAAGAAGGAGGGCTGACACCATGAAAAGTGAAAAGAAAAGCAATCTGATTCAGTCTATCCTGATCCACATTGTGCTGATCATCCTGGCGCTGCTGGTTCTGCTGCCCATCTACGCCATCTTCTTGGCCAGCTTCAAGCCCGGCGGACTGCTGGTCCAGTACGGCCTGAACCTGGAGATCGACTTCAGCGTAATGAGCTTTGACAACTACGCGCTGCTCTTCTCCGGTTCCTCTGACTACTGGATCTGGTTCCGCAACAGCTTGATCATCACTGCGATCTCCGTGGTCTGCACCCTGGCCGTCAGCGCCTTCGTGGCCTATGGCTTCGCCGCCTACGAGTTCAAGTTTAAGCAGGCCGCTTTCCTGATCGTGCTGCTGATCCTGTCCGTCCCCTTCGAGGTCATCATGCTGCCTCTGTACAAGCAGATGTCCAACTGGGGCCTGATGGACAGCTACGTGGCCATCGTGCTGCCCTTCGTGGCCCACGCCTCCACCATCTTCTTCTTCCGGCAGTACCTGTTGGGAATGCCGATCGAGTTGATTGAGTCGGGCCGTATCGACGGTGCCAACGAATACAGCATCTTCCTGCGGCTCATCGTGCCCATCATGAAGCCCGCCTTCGCGGCCATGGCCATCCTGAACGGCATGAACGCCTGGAACAACTACCTGTGGCCGCTGCTGGTCATCTCCTCCAACAACAAGTACACCCTTACCCTGGGCCTGAACACCCTGCTCTCTCCCTACGGCAACAACTACAGCCTGCTGCTGGTAGGGTCCTTCTTCTCCATCGTCCCCATCTTCATCCTCTTTGTCTGCTTCCAGAAGTACTTCATCGAGGGCATGACCGCCGGCGCCGTCAAGGGCTAAGCGGTTCGCATACCCCCATCACTTTTCAAACACTATTTGAATCTGCCCGGCGGAACCCTTTCCGCCGGGTTTTTGGAGGACAAACATTATGGCTAAATTTGCGAAACTCATTGTGGATCAGGATTTCGTCATCTCCCCGATTGATAAACGCATTTATGGCTCCTTCATTGAACACCTGGGCCGGGCCGTCTACACCGGCATCTATCAGCCCGACCACCCCTCCGCCGACGAGCAGGGCTTCCGAAAGGATGTGCTGAAGCTGGTGCGGGACATCAACGTCCCCATCGTTCGGTATCCCGGCGGAAACTTTGTCTCCAACTTCTTCTGGGAGGACAGCGTAGGCCCGGTGGAACAGCGCCCCCGGCGGCTGGACCTGGCCTGGCGCAGCACCGAACCCAACTGGGTGGGCCTGCATGAGTTTTCCCAGTGGTGCAAGAAGGCGGACACACAGGTGATGATGGCAGTGAATCTGGGCACCCGTGGGGTGGCCGATGCCTGCAACCTGCTGGAATATTGCAACATGCCCGCCGGGACCAAGTACAGCGACCTGCGGGTCAAGCACGGGGTCCGGGACCCCTACGGCATCAAGGTCTGGTGCCTGGGCAACGAGATGGACGGCCCCTGGCAGATGGGGTCCAAAACGCCGGAGGAGTATGGCCGGGTGTCCTACGAGGCGGCCAAGGCCATGAAGCTCATCGACCCCACCATCGAGCTGGTGTCCAGCGGCAGTTCCAACACGCAGATGCCCACCTTCCCCCAGTGGGAGGCCACGACCCTGACCCACAACTATGAATTTGTCGATTATGTCTCTCTCCACCAGTATTTTGGCAACCGGGACGGAGACTCTAACAACTTCCTGGCCCTGTCCATGGAGATGGATTACTTCATTCAGACGGTCCTCTCCACCTGTAACTTCGTCAAGGCGAAAAAGCGGGGCAAGAAGGATATCAACCTGAGCTTTGACGAGTGGAACGTCTGGTTCCACTCCAACGCCGACGAGGAGGACATCACGGAGAACCACCCCTGGCAGATCGCGCCGCCGCTGCTGGAGGACGTGTACACCTTCGAGGACGCGCTGCTGGTGGGACTGATGCTCATCACCCTCATCAAGCACGCCGACCGGGTCAAAATGGCCTGTCTGGCCCAGTTGGTCAACGTCATCGCCCCCATTATGACGGAAAAGGACGGCACCGCCTGGCGGCAGACCATCTATTATCCCTACCTCCACGCCAGCAAGTATGGCCGGGGGGTGGCCCTCCAGCCGGTGCTCAGCTCCAGCAAGCACGACACCAAGGACTACACCGACGTGACCGACGTGGACTCCGTGGCCGTCTGGAACGAGGAGAACCAGGAAGTGACCATCTTCGCCGTCAACCGGGACCTGAACGACGCCATTGACTTCCAGTGTGATGTGCGCAGCTTCGCTGGTTATGGGCTGCTGGAGCATATCGTCCTGACCAGCGACGACCTGAAAGCCACCAACGGCCCCGATGGGGAAAAGGTGGCGCCGGTGCTGGCTACCGATTCTAAGGTAGAGGACGGCATCTTCACCGCCCGGCTGCACCCTGCCAGCTGGAACGTGATCCGTCTAAAGGGCAGAGGCTGACCCTCCTTCCCACGCACAGCAAAAAATAACCGCCCCGAACGCTCTCCTTCGGGGCGGTTGATTCTCACTGGAGTTCATGATAAGTTCATCATGACTTCATTGCAAATGGCGCGGCAAGCTGTTAAAATAGGCTCATTCTTGCGGCGGTGCTGACAGGTCGTTTTCACTCCCGTCCTCGCCCGGCAGCCAGTCCTCCTCCACCTCGTAGTGCTCCACTTCCGGCAGGAAGTCCCGGAACGCCCGCCGCAGCAGGATGGTGTTGGTGAGGGCTTGGACGGAGAAGCCGAAGAAAATCATCAGCACCAGGGCCGGCGTCAGTCCGTTGGGGACGCCGAAGGCCAGGAACAGCGGGAACAGGTTGATGGCGGAAACCGCCAGCGACGTGGGGAAGTGCCGGATGGAAAAGTACAGCGCCTTCATGTAGGAATCCCTGGTTGAGTTTTCAAACCAGCCCAACATGGGGAAGAGATAAGAAAGCACAAAGACGTAAAGGACCTCCGCCACCATGACCAGGGCGGAAAGCACCGGAGCCAGAGTTCCCGTGGCGTTCTGCATCAGCTGCACGTCAAACCAGAGCAGCACCCCGATGACCAGCATTGGCAGCCAGAGGGGCAGCGAGGGCTTCAGGTTGGCCTTGAACGCTTTCCAGAATTCGCTCATCAGGTGCGGCTCCTTCTCCTCCACCTCCTGACGCATCAGGGCGTAGAGAGAGGCGAGGGACGCGCCAATGGTGACGACGGGCAGACAAAAGAGCAAAAAAATCAGGTTGAGCAGGATGATATCCGCCAGTTGGCGGAGAAACACGATAAATTTGTTGTCCGATGTAAAAAGTTCAAACATGTTACATACCTCTGTTTCGTAAAAACGGTTCACTGCACACTTATTATAATCTTTTCAACGCATAAAGGCAAGGGCGAATACTGTGAAAAGCAAACAGAACAAACAGTCCGAAAGCGGATCCTCCGTCCAGACGCTGCGGGAGCATCTCAGCGGCATGACCGCGATGGAAAAATTCGAGTACATTGTCACCTACTACTGGGGGCGCATCCTGCTGGCCGTTGGGCTGGTGATCGTCCTGGTCTGGGGCGTCCGATGGGTGGGGAACCTGCAGAACAACACGATTTTTTATGTGGCGCTGATGGATTCCGCCTATTCCCAGGAGGAGGCGGACGCCCTGTGCGAAGGCTTCGTGGACACGCTGGAGGGAGTGGGTACTCACGACATCATGCGGCTGGACACCTCCCTGATCTACCTCCCCGAGGGGCAGAAAGGGACCCAGCTCTACAACAGCTACCTGAGCAAAGAGATCATCATGGAGTCCTCGGGGCTGGACGTTTATCTGACCCCCCAGGAGTTCTATGAGGAGAACAAGGACGACGAGGAGATGTTCCTCTCCCTGGAGGAAGTGCTGGGGGAGGAATACGAAACCTATGCAGAGGATATTTTGGACGGCACCGCGCTGGTGCTGGAGGACTGCCTCATCCTCCAACAGGATGGGGCCAACTATGAGCCGATCTACCTGACCGTCCCCAGCGGCGCGGCGCACGTGGATCTGATCCCCGCGTTTATCCGGTATTTGACACAATAGTATCCCATTCCAAACAATAAAAAGAGTAGGAGAATTTGTTATGAAATCTTCCGTGATTTACAACCAGAAATGGATCGCCCAGCGGGCGGACCCCTATGTTTACCGCCATACCGATGGGCTGTATTATTTCACCGCTTCCATTCCCAGTTACGACTGCATTTTCCTGCGGCGCAGCGAGACGCTGGCGGGCCTGGCGCAGGCGGAGGAGCATGTCATCTGGCGCAAGCATGACAGCGGGCCCCAGAGCATCCATGTCTGGGCGCCGGAGCTGCACTACGTCCAGGGCCGCTGGTATGTCTACTATTCCGCCGGAGACAAGGACGACATCTGGGCCATCCGCCCCTATGTGCTGGAATGCCTGGGACAGGACCCCATCGCGGACCCCTGGATCGAACGGGGCAAGATCCAGCGGGCGGAACATGACGATTTTTCCTTTGAATCCTTCTCGCTGGACGCCACCGTGTTCCAGCTGGGGGAGCGCTGGTATTACATCTGGTCGGAGAAGGTAGGCGTGGGCAAGCAGATCGCCAACCTCTACATCGCCCGGATGCGGACCCCCTACCAGCTGGATACCCCCCAGGTGCTGATCTCCTCCCCCAGCTACGACTGGGAGCGGGTGGGCTTTTGGGTCAACGAAGGCCCTGCCGTCCTGTTCCACGGGGACCGGCTGTTCCTGACCTACTCCGCCAGCGAGACCGGCGTGGACTACTGCATGGGGATGCTCTCCTGCAAGGTGACAGATGACCCCATCGACCCCGCCGTGTGGAAAAAGGAGCGGTATCCCGTTCTGCGCACAGACGAGGCACTGCAAATCTACGGCCCCGGCCACAACTGTTTTACGAAGGACGAGGCGGGGCAGGACATCATGATCTTCCACGCCAGGACCGAGCGGGAGATCGTGGGAAATCCCCTGTACAACCCAAACCGCCACGCAATGGTCATGCCCCTTCGGTATGACGAAAAGGACTGGCCCATCTTTTCTTATCAGAACGGCAGGGAGGACGAACAGTGAAACTTTATATCAACGAACAGGTCACCCGGGGCCACATCGAACCGGAGGTTTACGGACATTTTTCCGAGCATCTGGGCCGGTGCATCTACGGCGGTCTCTACGTGGGGGAGGACTCCCCTATCCCCAACACCAACGGAATGCGCACCGACGTGGTGGAGGCGCTGAAGGAGCTGCAGATCCCTGTGCTCCGGTGGCCGGGAGGCTGCTTTGCCGACGAGTACCACTGGAAGGACGGCATCGGCCCCAAGGCCCAGCGCAAGAAGATGATCAACACCACCTGGGGCGGCGTGGTGGAGGATAACAGCTTTGGCACCCACGAGTTTATGGAGCTGTGCCGCCAGCTGGGCTGCAAAGCCTATGTCAACGGCAACCTGGGCAGTGGAACGGTCCAGGAGATGAGCGAATGGGTGGAGTACATGACCTATGACGGCCTGACGCCCATGACTGAGCTGCGGAAGCAAAACGGCAGGGAGGAGCCCTGGCGGCTGTCCTACTTCGCGGTGGGCAACGAGAACTGGGGCGGCGGCGGCAACATGACCCCCAGCTATTACGGCAACCTGTACCGCCATTACCAGACCTTCCTGCGCCAGTATGACCCCAATAAGCCCATTTTTAAGATCGCCTGCGGCCCCAACGTGGACGACTATCACTGGATGCGGGGGGTGCTGGAGACCTGCTACAACCACACCGAGGCCAAGTTCCACGGATTTTTGGACGGCATTTCCCTCCACTACTATGTCCACCCGGAGGGGTGGGAGATAAAGGGCCACGCCACCCAATTCGACAGCGCCACCTGGTACAAGAGCCTGGGCAAGGCCCTCTATATGGACGAGCTGATCCGCCGCCACGGGGAAATTTTGTCGGAATTTGACCCGGAGAACCGGGTCGCCCTGGTGGTGGACGAGTGGGGCGGCTGGTACAACGTGGAAGAGGGTACCAACCCCGGCTTCCTCTACCAGCAGAACACCATGCGGGACGCCCTCATCGCCGGTATCACCCTGAACATCTTCAACCAGCACTGCGACCGGGTGAAACTGGCCTGCCTGGCCCAGGTGGTCAACGTGCTCCAGGCCGTCCTGCTGACCGAGGGCGAGCAGATGGTCAGGACTCCCACCTACCACGTGTTCCATATGTTCCGCCACCACCAGGACGCCGACCTGCTGGCCACCGAAGCCCTGGAGGTCCCGACGGTGGGGGAGGGGGAGTGGCAGCTGCCCAAGGTGACCCAGTCCGTTTCGCAGAAGGACGGCGCAGTCACGATCACCCTGAACAACCTGTCCCTGGACAGCGCCGAGACGGTGGACATCCGTTTTGCGGAAAAAACCGGCTGGCAGGTGGAGGAGGCCCGCATCGTCACCGGAGCCATGACCGCCCACAACACCTTCTCCGCGCCGGAGACGGTGACAGAGCAGCCCTTTGCCGCCTATGCCGCCACCGAAAAGGGGCTGCAGGTGACCCTGCCTCCCTGCTCTGTGCTGATGCTGAGACTGAAGTAAGATGAAAAAGCTGCAAACCATCGGGTTAAACCAAATCCACATCGACGACCCCTTTTGGAACCGCTATACCCGCTCCGTCACGGAGAAAATCATCCCCTACCAGTGGCGGGTGCTGAACGACCAGGAGCCGGAGGCGGAGCCGAGCCACTGCATCCGCAACTTTCGCCGGGCGGCGGGAGAGGAGGAGGGCGGCTTTTACGGCTTTGTCTTTCAGGACACCGACCTGGCCAAGTGGCTGGAGGCGGTGGCCTGCTCCCTGAGCAGCACCTCAGACCCGGCGCTGGAGGCCCAGGCTGACCAGGTCATCGACCTGGTGGGCCGCGCCCAGCAGCCGGACGGCTATCTGGATACCTATTTCATCCTGGAGGCCCCGGAGAGCAAATGGCGCAACCTGCAACAGGGTCACGAGCTTTACACCGCCGGCCACATGATGGAGGCCGCCGCCGCCTACTATCAGGTGACGGGAAAGGACAAGCTGCTGCGCATCATGTGCCGCTGTGCCGACCTGATCTGCGATACCTTCCGCCAGCCGGAGTTTGCCCAGTCCATCCCCGGCCACGAGGAGGTGGAGATCGGGCTGTTCAAGCTCTACCAGGTCACGGGAGAGCGGCGCTATCTGGACATGGCCCGGGACTTCGTCGACCGCCGGGGCCAGCAGCCGGACATCTTCGTCCGGGAGCGGGAGCACCCCAGATGGATCTCCATTTTTGCGGATATGGACCCCACCAACACCCGGTATCACCAGTGCCACAAGCCGGTGCGGCAGCAGGACACGGCGGAGGGCCACGCGGTGCGGGCGGTGTACCTCTATTGTGCCATGGCGGACATCGCCGGGGAGGACGGAGACCGGGAACTGCTGGCCGCCTGTGAGCGGCTGTATGAGAACATCACGCAAAAGCGGATGTACCTGACCGGCGGCATCGGCTCCTCCGGCTACATGGAGCGGTTCACCACCGACTATGACCTGCCCACCGCCAGCGGCTACGCCGAGTCCTGCGCCAGCATTGGGCTGGCCCTGTTCTGCCGCCGGATGGCCCAAATCACCCGGGAAGGCCGCTACGTGGACACCATGGAGCAGGCCCTGATGAACACCGTCCTGGCGGGCATCTCGCTGGATGGCGCCCGGTTTTTCTATGTCAACCCCCTGGAGGTCTGGCCGGACAACTGCCTGGAGAGCACCTCTATGAGCCATGTGAAGCCGGTGCGGCAGCGGTGGTTCGGCTGCGCCTGCTGCCCGCCCAACATCGCCCGGACGCTGGCCTCCCTGGGGGAGTATGTCTGCTTCACCGACGAAAACAGCCTGTGGCTGAACCTCTTTGTCTCCGGCCAGATTCACGCCCAACTGGGCGGCGTGCCGGTGGAGGTGACGGTGGAGACCCGGTTCCCCAACCAGGGGACGGTCAAGCTCCACCTCCGGCCCCAGCGCCCGGCGGAGGGAATGTTGGCCCTCCGGCTGCCGGGCTATGTGCAGGACTACACCCTCACGGAAAACGGGGCGCCCGTCTCTGCCCGGCTGGAGCAGGGGTATCTCTGCCTGGAGCGGCTTTGGGAGGAGACCACGCTGGTCTACGAGATGGACATCCCGCCCCGCTTTGTCTACGCGAACCCCAGGCTGCGGGGCTATGCCGGAAAAGTGGCGGTGGTGAAAGGGCCGCTGGTCTACTGCCTGGAACAGGCGGACAATGGGGAGAACCTGGCCGGTGTTTATCTGGACACCGGGGCCGGGCTGACCGAAACCTTCCAGCCGGAACTGCTGGGCGGCGTCACCGTCCTCCACGCCCGGGGGAAGCGGCTGACGGACGATGGGGAAGGCGCCCTTTACCGCCGGACGCCTGCCCGGATGGCGGAGGCGGAGCTGACGCTGGTGCCGTACCACTGCTGGAACAATCGCGCGCCGGGTGAGATGACCGTTTGGGTCAACCGCATTCCCTGAAAACAGCGTTGAAGCCGGGAGCAAAACCACGGCGCGAACGGAGTGGCGGACCAGAGGAAAGAAACCGGCTGCCGGGACGTTCCTGCCAAGTTGATATCAGACAAAAGTTGCGGGACAGCCTGTGAAAGGGCTGTCCCGTTGATTATGTAGGTTAAAATGCAGTGTTCCGCCAGGGAAATCGACCCAAATCGGCAAGTGGCAAATGTAACTGATCCAACTTATTTTGGAGATTCCACTTGTGAGTTCTTTCAAAAATGGGCAAGTGAAACTGGAAACGCTGCTTCCATACAGCGCAAACAATGCAGGCGTACTCTTCGGCGGCGGCTGCTGCCTGAACGCCAAAAATCACCCAAACAACCGGATAAACAACCTGAAACAGCCCGGACCATGGAAGGTTCGGGCTGTTCATTGTCATTGAGAAAACGCTGTCTGCGGGCCTGGGCAGTGCAGACCTGGCCCAAACCCGGCAAAGCGGGTCCGGCTGGGAGAGAAACCCCGCCGGGGAAGCCGACGGGACGCCCCTGGCTCCCTCAGTTCATGGAGGAATAGGTCTGGTAGGCCTGGGCGATCTGCGCGCCGTCGGCGGGGGTGGTGGTGAACCAGCCCCGGTTCATGGCCTCGTCAAACAGTTGAGTGGCGGTGTTGTGGCCGCTGCGGATCATGTTCACAAAGGTATCCCGCAGCCGGGTGTTGGTGCACTCCGAGGCGAAGGTGTTGTAATTGGTGGTCATCTTCTTCTCGGTCAGGATCAAATCGGTCATCCGTTCTTTGTCGGTCATAGGGGTCTCTCCTCACTTCAAAAAGGTCAGCAGTGTGTTGAAATTCTGCTGGTGCTGCCCCGCGTACTGGTCGAAACGCTGTTTCAGGGCGTTCTCGTTGGTCTCCTGGGAGGCGCACTGGTACTTGACGATGCAGGTGTGTTCAAAGTCCAGCTGGTCTTTCAGCGCGGACAGCTCTTTGCTGGTCAGGTTTGCCATGGTTCCATCTCCTTTGCGGTTGATGGTTCCAGTATGGCTCAAAATGAGAAAAATATGCGAATATGCGAAAAAACCCCACGGGCGGCTGCCCGTGGGGTTCGGTTTAGAGCGGAAAGGGGAGAGGGGGATCATTCCTCCTTGGTCTCCTCCTCGGCGGGAGCTTCTTCCTCAGCGGGAGTCTCCTCCTCGGCGGGGGCGGCTTCTTCCTCGACGGGAGCCTCCTCCTCAGCGGGGGCGGCTTCTTCCTCGACGGGAGCCTCCTCCTCAGGCTTGGCGGACATCTCCTCGATCAGGGCGTTGTTGGCGGCGATGGCGGCCTGGGCCTCGATGATGGTGGCGCAGGCGGCGACAAATTCGTCCTCGGGGTTCTCGCCGTATTTGGCGAAATACTGCTTGCCCAGTTCTACGTAAGCCTTGCGGATGGTGTCCTCTTCGCCCAGATTGGCGGCTTTCAGCTTGGCAGTGGCAGCCAGCTGACGGGACTTGGCGGCGCCGGCCTGAGCCAGGTCAGAAGCCTGCTGGGCAACGTCGTTGGCCATCTTTTTCAAATCGTCAAAGTTAAATGCCATGATAAATTCCTCCTAAAAAATGAGTACGTCTCGCGGGAATGGCGCACTGTATCCTTATTGTAGCGGATTTGCACCCAAAGAGCAAGGGCAGAAAGTGATTTTTTAGTGGATTTTAATAGTGGGTTCACCGTTGATTCACAAAACCGGGGTGGGGACGCGCTCAGAACAGGCCCACGATCTTGCCGTTTTCATCGATGTCGATGCGCTCCGCCGCCGGGACCTTGGGCAGGCCGGGCATGGTCATGATGTCGCCGGTCTGGGCCACGATGAAGCCCGCCCCGGCGGAGACCTTCACCTTGGTGACGGAGACGGTGAAGCCCTCCGGTCGGCCCAGCAGGGTGGGGTCGTCGGAAAGGGAATATTGCGTCTTGGCCACGCAGACGGGCAGGTCGCCGTAGCCCAGCTTCTCCAGATTGGCGATGGACTGCTCCGCGGCCTTGGAATAGGTCACGCCCGCGCCGCCATAGACCCGGTTGACCAGGGTCTCCAGTTTGGCCTTGATGGGGATATGCAGGGGGTATGCAAACTGGAAGTTGTGGGGCTGCTCACACAGCCGCAGCACCTCTTTGGCCAGCTCCACGCCGCCTGCGCCGCCTTTGCCCCACACCTCGGAGAGTACCACGTTGACCCCCAGCGCCCGGCACTTCTCCCGGATGAGATCCAGCTCCGCGTCGGTGTCCTGAGTAAAGCGGTTGATGGCCACCACGCAGGGCAGGTTAAAGACCCGGGTGATGTTTTCCACGTGTTTGAGCAGGTTGGGCAGGCCCTTTTCCAGGGCCTCCAGGTTTTCGTGGCCCAGCTCGGTCTTGGGAACGCCGCCGTTGTATTTCAGCGCCTTCACCGTGGCGACGATGACCACCGCGGAGGGGTCCAGCCCCGCCGCCCGGCACTTGATGTCCAAAAACTTCTCCGCGCCCAGGTCCGCGCCGAAGCCCGCCTCTGTGACCACGTAGTCGGCCAGCTTCAAAGCCGTGTCGGTGGCGGAGATGGAGTTGCAGCCGTGGGCAATGTTGGCGAAGGGACCGCCGTGGACCAGAGCAGGGTTGTGCTCCAGGGTCTGCACCAGGTTGGGCTTGATGGCGTCTTTCAGCAGAACGGTCATGGCCCCCTCGGCCTTCAGGTCGTGGGCGGTGACGGGCTGGCCCTTCCGGTCATAGGCCACAATGATGCGGGCCAGCCGGGCTTTCAGGTCTTTCAGGTCGGAGGCCAGGCACAGCACCGCCATGATCTCCGAGGCCACGGTGATGTCGAAGCCGTCCTCCCGGGGCACTCCCTGGAGGCGGCCCCCCAGCCCGTCGATGACGTTGCGGAGCTGGCGGTCGTTCATGTCCACGCAGCGCTTCCAGGTGATGTTCTTCACATCGATGTCCAGCTCGTTGCCCTGCTGAATGTGGTTGTCCAGCATGGCGGCCAGCAGGTTGTTGGCCGCGCCGATGGCGTGGAAGTCGCCGGTGAAGTGGAGGTTGATGTCCTCCATAGGCACCACCTGGGCGTAGCCGCCGCCGGCGGCCCCGCCCTTGATGCCGAACACCGGGCCGAGAGACGGCTCCCGCAGGCACAGCAGGGCGTTTTTATGCAGCAGAGCCAGGGCGTCCGCCAGACCCACAGAGGTGGTGGTCTTGCCCTCCCCGGCGGGGGTGGGGTTGATGGCGGTGACCAGAATCAGCTTGCCCTTCCGGGGGGCGTCTTTCAGGGAGGAGATGTCCAGCTTTGCCTTTACCTTGCCATAGTATTCCAGCAGATCTTCGCTGATGCCCGCTTTCCGGGCCACCTCCGCGATGGGCAGCATAGGAGTTTCCTGAGCGATCTCAATGTCCGTTTTCATGCCACAGATGTTCCTTTCTCTTATAGATTTCAACGTTTTACCAGTAGCTTACAAACAAAATGTGCCGCACGTTCGGGTCCCTCACTGGCCCAGACGGTCGGCACTTCAAGTTCCATACTCCCCGTGGTCGATTCCACTTCCGTCAGTCGTATGGTAAGGTAAAGGTACCATACCCGGCGGAGTTTGTCAATGGGTCACGGACGCATTTTTTGATTTTGTCTTTTGGATTTTTTGACGGTTTGATATACGGAGCGGCGCAACAACAAAGTGCGCCCGGACGCAATTTGAAATGCGCCCGGGCGGGAAGATCACTTACAGTTCGACGCCGAACCGGAAGAACTTGTTGGTGTTGTTGAAGCTCAGGTCGGCCACCAGCTTTTTCAGCTGCTTTTCATCGTTGGGATACTGGCCGCTCTCCACCCACTCGCCGATCAGCTCGCACAGGATGCGGCGGAAGTACTCGTGGCGGGTGTAGCTCAGGAAGGAGCGGGAATCGGTCAGCATACCCACAAACTGGCCCAGCACACCGTTGCCGGCCAGAGCGGTCAGCTGCTCCCGCATACCGGGGCGGCTGTCGTTGAACCACCAGGCGCTGCCCTGCTGCATCTTACCGGCTACGCCGCCGCCCTGGAAACAGGCCATGATGGTGGCGATGGCGGTGTTGTCCACGGGGTTCAGCGAATAGAGGATCATCTTGGGCAGACCGTTGTTCTCCACAAAGGCGTTGAGCAGGGGAGCCAGGTTCTCCACACCGGACTGGCTGTTCACGGCGTCGTAGCCGGTGTCGGGGCCGAGGGCGGCGAACTGGGGCTTGTTGTTGTCCCGCAGGCAGCCGAAGTGGATCTGCATGACCCAGTTCAGTTCGCTGTACCGCTTGGCGCAGGCGATGGTGACCAGGGTCTTGTAGGCGTCCGCCAGGGGCCTGGCGGGCTTCTGGCCGGCCATGGCTTGGGCAAAGGCTTCGTTGGCGGTGGCGGAGTCCGGCTCGGCGTACATACAGTAGTCCAAACCGTGGTCGGCGCAGAGGCAGCCCTTGCTGTTAAAGTAGTCGATGCGCTCCACCAGGGCGGCGGCCACGTCCTCGGCGGAAGTCAGCTCCCGGCCCACCACAGCGGCCAGCTTCTGGATGTAGGCGTCAAAGCCGGGCTTCTCGATGTTGACGCCCTTGTCCGGCCGGAAGGCGGGGAGCACCTTGATGGACATGGTGGGGTCGGCGGCGATGACGCCGTGCCAATGCAAATCGTCGATGGGGTCGTCGGTGGTGCAAATGGCCTTGACGTTGAACTTTTCCATCAGCTGGCGGGCGGAATAGTTTTTCAGCATCTCGTTGCACTTGTCGTAGATCTCGTCGGCGTTGTCCGGCGTCAGCGGATCCGTGATGCCAAAGCCCCGCTGGAGTTCCAGGTGGCTCCAGTGGTAGATGGGGTTGCCGATGACCTGAGGCATGGTGGCGGCGAAAGCGCGGAATTTCTCCCGGTCAGAGGTGCTGCCGGTGACCTGCTCCTCGGGGACGCCGCAGGCCCGCATCAGACGCCACTTGTAGTGGTCGCCGCCCAGCCAGACCTGGGAGATGTTGTCGAACTTCCGGTCCTCAGCGATTTCCTGGGGATTGATGTGGCAGTGGTAGTCGATGATGGGCAGCTGCTCCGCCACCTCGTGGTAGAGCTTTTTGGCGGTCTCGGTGCTCAGCAGAAAATCCTGGTCCATAAATGCTTTCATAAAATACCTCCTAAACAAAACTGGATGTTGCCGTTGGCAGACATGAAGTGACTATAGTATAACTGACTTTTTGTTGTTTGTCCATTATCCATTGATTGAAAAGAGGATTTTGCAAAAAACTGTGAAAAATGT
This sequence comes from Clostridiales bacterium, assembly GCA_021203685.1. Taxonomy (GTDB): domain Bacteria; phylum Bacillota; class Clostridia; order Oscillospirales; family Oscillospiraceae; genus Onthomonas. The sequence continues at coordinate 22,144 of JAJQAS010000039.1, forward strand.
ACAACAATCACCGGCGCCGCTCCGCCTGGGCGATGTAATCCCGGTCGATCTCGAAGTGCTGCTCCAGGGCGGCCAGACCGGCGTTCAGATTTTTTTCCATCAGCGCGTTGTAAATGGCCCAGTGGGATTGCTGCAACCGCTGGGCCTGCGCCCCGTCCAGCAGGATGGTGGTGCGCAGGCTGCAGATGAACTGATCCAGCAGCTCGTTGAACAGCGAGGTGTAGAACGACAGCAGCCGGTTGTGGGAGGCCAGCACCAGCGAGTTGTGAAAGGCCAGATCCAGCCGGGAACTCTCCTCCAGGCCGTCGGCCTGGTCCATGGAGACCAGAATCTGGCGCAGGCTGTCCAGTTCCTCCCCGGTGGCGCAGCTCATGGCCATTTCGATGGCCCCGGCTTCGTACCAGCGGCGCATTTCCAGCACCTCGGTGTAGCTGGCCTGTTGGAGCACCAGGAACATATTGAAAAATTTCAGCATATAGTCGTGGGTGTCGCAGCGGATATAGTTGCCGCTGCCCTGGAGACACTCCACCAGACCCATCATCTCCAGCACATGGAGGGCCTCCCGGGCGGAGTTGCGGCTGACGCCCAGCCGCTCGGCGATGTCCCGCTCGGTGGGGATGCGGTCGTTGAGCTTTAGCTCACCGCTGAGGATCTGCTCAAAAAAATAGTCGAAAACGTGTTCGTATGCCTTTTTGTTGGCGGTCAAATTTTCCATTGGCACAGTATCACCTGCAAATCAGACGGAGTTTGTCACCATCTAGTATACCAGACAGGGGGCGATTTGCAAGGGGCTGATTGCTGTTTTGCGTGCCGGATTTTTGGATTTCCGAATATGTCTGTTACGCCTGATGTTCCTCAGCCGGACTTTTCCCCGGCGGCGTGGTCGGCAGAACTGGGGGGGGGGGTGGTTTTAGTCCCAGGAAAGAGGACCCCCATGGAGGTGTTAACCCGGAACCCCTTGGGGGAGCCCCCCCCGAACTCGT
>JAJQAS010000039.1:23136-24463 GCA_021203685.1 Clostridiales bacterium
AGGTTGGGAGTACCCCACATCGGCGCTCCCCCCGCCGCTCCGCCGCCCCCCAATGCCCCGCCGGCCCGGGCCGCACCCCCGGGGGCGGCGGGGAGGTACTCACCTGATAGAAGTCCGCCATGGAGGTGTTCTCCCGGAACACCTTGGGGGTGACCCCCACGATCTGCTTGAACAGGCGGCTGAAATAGTGCATATCGGAGACGCCGCACTGCACCGCCACGGACTTGGTGGGCAGGTCGGTGCAAAGCAGCAGCCGCTTAGCGTGTTCGATGCGGTGCTGGTTGACGTACTCCGTCAGGGGGACGCCCATCTCCTTTTTGAACAGGGAGGAGAGGTAGCTGGCGTTGATGTTCAGCCGGGAGGCGAAGGCTTTCAGACTCAGATCCGCTGTCAGGTCGGTGCTGACGTAGTTGATGATCTTCTGCACCGGCAGGGAGTGGCCTTTCAGGTTGTACTCGTTGACCATGCGGCAGTAGCCCTGGACGATCTTCCGGCGGAAGGGGTTGATCTGCTCCAGACCGGTGATGGCCTCGATCTGCTGGACGTTCTGGTTGGAGTAGGCGTCGATGTGGATGGGGTGGACCCCGGCCTGCTCCGCCGACTTGCGCAGCAGGGTGTTCAGAGTGATGGTGTAGTCCTTCTGGTCCCGCAGTTGGTTGGACAGCCGCTGGGGCAGCGTAATGTTGCTGAATTGGACGGACAGGGTCAGAGCCTCGTTCTCGTTGCCCTTGGCCACAGCCTGGAGCAGGTCGTTTTCCACCTTGTACCGTTCCTCGATGTACTGGATGCCCTGGAAGGGCTGGTCGGGCACTTGGAGATAGTTGTTGTAGGTCTGGTACCAGTCGTTCAGGCCGGTCTCGCTGGAGCGCTGCACCTGGTACTGCCCCTCGCCGAAGAGGTAGTTTGCCAGCAGCGTGAACAGGGTCTCAAAGGAGCTCTGGTCGCTGAAAACCGGCAGACCGTAGTAGTAAGCCTGCAGCGGCTCCCGCAGCTGCTCCGGCAGGTTCAGGTGGGTGAACAGCTCCTCGAACCGCAGCCCGGTGATGTTCTCAAACAGCACCGGCCCCGCCAGGAGGAACTCGTCTTCTCCGCCGCAGCGCATGATGACGTAGTAGCACTGAAAAACGTCTTTGAAATAATTCAGGGTGAAGCCGGACAACTTTCCCAGCTCCCTGTTGCAGATCTCCGTCAGGCGGTGGTCGCCCAGAATGTTGCTGCGCAGCCCGTGGTCCAGCCAGTTGAAGTCATCGCAGGGGAGCGTGACGCCGTGGAGGGGGATATTGTTGATGGAAAACAGCTTTTGGATGAAATCTGATAACTCCTGGTT
>JAJQAS010000061.1 GCA_021203685.1 Clostridiales bacterium
TTCTCTGCCCGGTTACATCGATCTGCTCAACACCCACGACTTCGCCACCGGCACCGCCACCTCTTACGGCGGTCTGCTGACCATCGTTTCCACAATGGCCTGGGGCTTGGGCTACTTCGGTATGCCCCACATCCTGCTCCGCTTCATGGCCATCGAGGACCCGGTGAAAATCAAGATCAGCCGTCGGGTGGGCACCGTTTGGGTGTTCATTGCCATGGGCATTGCCATCTGCGTGGGCGTGGTGGCCCGGGTCCTGACCCATGTGGGCATTCTGGAAGAGCTGGCTGACTCTGAGCGGGCCGTCATCGGCATTGCTCAGTACCTCTCCGGCTTTGGCATCCTGCCCGCCCTGCTGGCCGGTGTGGTGCTGGCGGGCATCCTGGCCTGCACCATGTCCACCTGCGACTCCCAGCTGCTGGCGGCCTCCTCCTCCATCTCGGAGAACATCATTCACGGCGTGTTCGGCCTGAAGCTCAACGAAAAACAGACCATGCTCATGGCCCGGGGCACTCTGCTGGTCATCGCCATCATCGCCGTCATCTTCGCCCGGGACCCCGACAGCTCCGTGTTCGGCATCGTCTCCTTCGCCTGGGCCGGTTTCGGCGGAGCCTTCGGCCCGGTCATGCTGTGCGCCCTGTTCTGGAAGCGCTGTAACCGCTGGGGCGCTATGGCCGGTATGGTCGGCGGCGGCGCGACGGTGTTTATCTGGGAATACCTCATCAGCCCGTTGGGCGGCGTGTTCGGCATTTACGAGCTGCTGCCCGGCTTCCTGGTGGGCCTGTTGCTGTGCGTGGTGGTTTCCCTGGCTACGCCGGAGCCTTCCCAGGAGATCCAGGACGAGTTTGAAAAAGCCAAAGCAATGGACAAAGCCTGACCTGACCGAAAACTTCAATTACCCGCCCGAACCTCGGCGCTTTCACCGGTTCGGGCGGGTCTTTTGTCTGTCATGGGAGGTCGCAGGGCGTTGAAAATTGGCCCATCCACAGCCCTGTGCAGAAACAGTTTGTCATTTGTGTCTTGATAAAGTATGCGGGAGCGTCACAGTGGACGCTCCCGCGAAGGTTCGATGGAATTGTATCAGAATTGATCCGCCGCGCCGGAGATGGCCAGATTGGGCACCGCCCACAGCAACAGAAACACCAGCATGGTCAGCGGCGTCAGCGACGCGAAGGCCAGCGACCAGGTCAGGTAGAAGGACAGCACCAGCCCCACCAGCGAGGCCAGCACGGCGATCCAGGCGTTCAGCCGGACCACGGCACACAGCCGCCGTCCGCCCAGCACCGCATCGGAGTAGGAACCCATGCCCTCCCGGGTCAACAGCGCCCCCAGCACCGGGTTGTGGGGCTTGCCCGGCTCGGACAGCTCCCATCGCCGCTCGATGGGCGGGAACTCCATCTGGTCTACCGGCAGGTCGTGGAGGTTTTGCAGCATACTGGGGATGATGTTGAAGTCCCGGGTGACCAGCACCGGCCGCACCCCGCCCTTGACCAGAGCGCGGACAGCCGCCTTGGAGTAGTGAGACATCTCATAATCCAGTCCAAAGAAGCCCGCCAGCTTTTTGTTGATGACGCAGTAGACCGTCCGGCGCAGCTTCATACCGTTCTCCAGCTTGATGTTCATCACATTCAGGAAGCCGGCGGTGCCGATCAGCACCTGCTCCCCCCGGATGTCCGCCGTCAGGCCCCCGGCCTCGTAGAATTCCAAATCGTCCACCCGGCGGTAGAAGCCGCCCTGGCGGCGCAGCTCAGCGTCAAACAGATGGTAGAGGCCGCTGCCCGCGCCCCGCAGCATGGAGGCAGTGCAGGCAGTGAGCTTCTCCAGAGAGACGCCCTCAATGTGCTTGATGGATTTCATGATGACGCTGCCCTCGGGGTACAGGTCTTCATCCTTGACCAGGATGTTGGCCTTGCCCCGCATGGAAGCCGCGCCGTCCCAGCCCGCCAGCACCGCCCCGGAGCGGTCCAGCCGCCGGGTCAGGCGGAGGTAGGGCTGGCCAAAGGCCAGCAGTCCGCTGACCGGCGCCGCCGCCACCAGAATGGTGGACAGGCACCAGGGCAGCAGCTTCGGGCGGCCACAGCCCACAGACGAGATCACCGCGCAGACCACGGCGGCTGCAATGAGCACCGGGGCCCACGCCCGGTAGATGCGCTGAGCGCCGTCCATGCTCTGGATCTGGCTGCCGAAGCCCTCGGCGGTCCCCTCCTCCCGGTTGAAAGCGCTGATGCCGTCCCACTGGTTCTCATCCAGCGTCACCCGATAGGGCTGGGACGAGTTGGCGGCCACCCGGCAGGAGAGGTAAAGGGCTTTTTTGCGGTCATAGGCCCCCCAGGCCGCCCCAAAGAGGCTGACCAGCGCCAGAGCCGAGAAGGGCAGCGGCCCTTCCCGCCCCACCAGGGCGGTGAGCAAGCCGTCCAGCAGGGTGGCCAGTACAGCCAGGGCCGTGATGGTATGCAGGCCGGGCTTGCCCCGCCAGGGGGCGGTCAGGCCCATCCAAAGGACGTCCAGCTCGATGGCCGCGCCCAGGGCCAGCCCCCAAGTCAACACGCCGGACATGACCTGATGGTCCAGCAGCGCGGCGGGCAGGGGCAGCCCACACCCCTCCGCAATGGAAAGGTAGAGCAAAACCAAAATCAGCGCGAAGGTATAGTAGAGCCGCTGGCGCATAAAGCGCAGCCCCAGCCGGTAGCGGCTGGCCAGCTCCTCGGCAGAGAGGTCGGGGGCTTTGGGTGGCTCCTTCCGGGGACGGCGCTCCCGCCAGGGGCGTTTTTTCTCCGGCGGCGCCTCCTCCTCGTCGGTGCCGGGGACGCCGCTTTTGTCGTCCCCCGGTTTTTCAGCTTCGGCGTACATATTGTCGGCGAAGTCGTGGGCCTTGTCCTGGATGCGGCCCAGACTTTCCCGGAAGAGTCTGGCCTTGGGGGTGGGCATTTCCACCACGTTTTCCGCTTCTGCGGCCTCCTTGGCGGATTCCGCCTCCGCCCGGGCCTCCTCTACGGTGGCGGTCATGGCGGCGGCCGCCTGGGTCATGTCCTCTGCGGCGTCCTTTTGCTGCGGCCGCTTCCGGGAGGCTCTGCGCCGGGCATCCAGAAAGAACTGCCGCAGACCGCCGGTGGTGTCTTCCTCCTCCGGCTCCTCTTCGTCCTCTTCCGCTTCCAGGCCAATGGCCTCGCCCACCTGTTGGCCGATGAAGGCGGCGGTTTCAGCGAGGTCTGTCTCCCCTGCCGGTTCCTCCGGCGAAGCATCAGGTTCCCCGGCCCCTGTCTCCGGCTCCTGGGGTGTTTCTTCCTCCACGGTGTCAGGCCGGGCGTCAGATTCCGGTTCTGAATGGCGGGAGAGCGAGTCCTCCGGGGTAATTTCCTCCGGCGGGACTTCTTCCTGCGGTCCGTCGGCGTTGGCCTCCGGGGCGGACGGTTCCGGCATTGCCGTTGGCGCTGCCGCCTGGGGCAGGCCGCTCTCTCCGGCGTATTCTCGCAGAATATCGTCCAGAGAATAAACCGTCTCCTCCGGGACCGCGCCGCTGTGCATCAGCTCGTCGGTCCCCTCCAGTTCATCCATCGGGCTCCAGTTGTGCTTTGTTTCCATTGCCGCTCCTCTCTGGTTATCCCAGCCGCTGGCGAACCGCCTCATACAGCAAGATCGCGGCGGCGGCGGATGCGTTCAGGGAATTGATCTGCCCCTTCATGGGGATGCGCACGTTAAAGTCGCAGTTCTCCGCCACCAGGCGGCTCATACCGCTGCCCTCGCTGCCGATGACGATGGCGGCAGGGCCTTTTAGGT
>JAJQAS010000029.1 GCA_021203685.1 Clostridiales bacterium
ACGGCTCCAACTTCGGCACCCACCCCCAGAACGTCCTCCGGGGCATGATCTACGACAGCAAGACCTGGGAATACCCCTACCTCTATAACCTCATCGACCAGTACCGCTACCAGGAGAAGTTCAACAACGGCTACGCCTACAACATGATGTTCGTCGGCCCTGGCTGGATGAACAAAATGGGCCGGTGGGAGGCCCCCTACGAGCTGCTGAAAAAGTCCTATGAGGACGGCTGCGCCTACTACGGCCAGCTGAAAAAAGAGGGCAAGCTCGTCGACATGACCATGAGCGAGTTCGCGGATCATTACCGGCAGAAAAAGCACTACACCGAGCCGGAATGCGCCCTGTGGCGTGATATCCTCTATGGCAGCAAGAAGCAGCTCTTCTGGTACTGCGACCCCTATCTGCGGGCCTGCGTCAACATGGACGAGGGCGGAGCCATCGTGGACCTGCGGCCCTATGTGGCCAAGCTGGACTGGCCCATCGGCATCGGCACCGACCACGTTCAGGACGCCAGCTATCCCTTCCTGATTCAGGAAAAATATCGGGCAGGGTACTTCACCCACTACGCCGGAGAGGGCACCATCCGCAGCGCCAAGGTGTGCCACAACGGGGAGGAAGTCGACCTGTGCCTCTGCCCCACCAAGGCTCACTTCTCCCAGCAGGGCGGGGACCGTATTCTGACCTTGGACCCGGTGGACATCGTTTTTTCCGACCTGACGGTGCAGCTCCAGACCGTCATCACCTTCCCGGAGGGCGGCAGCGCCATCCGCATCGACCGGAACATCCTGTCTATGAGCGACCCTGCCGCAGACGTGACCATCAACGAGTATATGGTGGGCTGCTACGGCACCACCGAGTACACCGAGGATATGTCCAGCCTGACCCTGGCGGTGGAAGCCGGGGCGCAAGGCGCAGTCATCCCCTATGAGTACAAGTGCCGGGAGGCGTCCGCCGACGGCGCGGAGCGGGTGCTGTGCAAGGTCCCCCCCATCGAGACGCTGGTCTCCCTGACCTGCCAGGGCCGGGAAAAAGCGGGCTATGTGAAGGAGGGCTACGCCTTCAGCCCCATGTTCACCCTGGGCTATACGGGAAAATTGCGTGAAAAGGAGGTCTTTACCACATGGCTCAATCTGGAAAAGGCAAACTGAATTTCCGCTGCCCCTCCTGCTTCCTGCGGGATCTGGACATCGATATGTTCTACGACGGGGAGACGAAGCAGTACCACTGCATCCGCTGCCAGTTCGTGGGCACCGAAGAGGACGTGCTCCGCTGGAACGAGATGGTGCGCCAGCGCTACGGCTACCTGCACAAGCGGTTCACCATGGACGAATTTGAGGACTTTACCGTCTAAACGGCGGCGAAAGGGGAATTGTATTTGAAACCTTGGATCAAGGGAGCGGACCTCTCCACCCTGTTGGAGGTGGAACGCTGCGGCGGTGTGTTTTATGACCACGGCGCGGCAGGGGACGCCATGGAGATTTTGGCGGGCTACGGGTTCAACCTGGTGCGCCTGCGGCTGTGGAACGACCCCTACTCCCCCCAGGGGGAACCCTACGGGGCGGGGACCTGCGACCTGCCCTGCGTCATGACCCTGGCCCGCCGGGCCAAAAATCTGGGGCTGGACTGGCTGCTGGACCTGCATTACAGCGACTTCTGGGCCGACCCCGGCAAGCAAATCGCCCCCAAGGCGTGGCAGGGGCTGGGCATGGACGCCCTGGAACAGGCGGTGTATGACTACACCTTTTCCGTCATGACCATCCTGCGGGAGGCTGACCTGCTGCCCGCGATGGTGGCGGTGGGCAACGAGCTGTCCTGTGGGCTGCTGTGGCCGATGGGGCGCATCCCCGCCTTTGACCGCATCGCCCGGCTGGTCAGCGCGGGCATCCGGGCGGTGCGCCGCACCTCCCCCGGCGTCTCTGTCATGGTGCACCTGGACAACGGCGGCTGCAACGACCTGTACCGCACCTGGTTCGACAGCTACTTTGCCGCCGGCGGCGCGGACTTCGACTGCATCGGCCTGAGCTACTACCCCTTCTGGCACGGCGTCCCCGATGAGCTGCGGGCCAACCTGAGCGACCTGGCGCAACGCTACCACAAGGATCTCATTGTGGCCGAGGTCTCTATGGGACACACCATGGAGAATTACCAGCGCTGGGAGCAGCTGCCGGAGGACCAGCGCAAGGGCTATGCCACCAAGCCAGAGCTGGCGGCAAAGGTATCCTATCCCATGACGCCCCAAGGGCAGGCGGACTTCATGCAGGAGATCATGGAGATCCTGCGGGACGTGCCGGAGGGCCGGGGCAAGGGCTTCATCTACTGGGAACCGGCGTGGCTGCCCGTGCCGGGCAGCGGCTGGGCCACCCAGGCCGCTCTGGACTACACCGGCGAGGCCGGGCCTGGCGGCAACGAGTGGGCCAACCAGGCCCTGTTCGACTACGACGGCAACGCCCTCCCTGCGTTGGAGACCATTCGGGCCTTTCGGCCCAATTAGCAATTAGCAATGTGCAATGTGCAATTCTGCGGGGAAGGAACAGCCGTAATTGCTAATTGCAAATTGCACATTGAAAAAAGGAGATCCCATGCGCAACGATACCCTGAACCCACGCAAGCCGCGCCGGGTCATCCTGGTCACCGGCACAAAATTGAAGGTCTACGCCTGTATCACCATGCTGTTTTACACCATCGGGGTGGCCGTCGTCCAGAACGGCTTGATCCACGTGAACCAGTACAGCACAGAGGAGCTTTCCCAGGCCCTGTCGGAGGACTCCCAGCTGATGGTGCTCTCCGGCTGGGCCTCGGTGCTCCAGCTCATCGGCGGGCTGGCGGTGCCGGTGTTCGCGTTTTTGCTGGTGGAGGGGTTCGTCCACGCCTCCAGCGTGAAAAACTACCTGCTGCGGCTGCTGGCCTTCGCGGTCCTCAGCGAAATTCCCTACGACCTGGCCATGAACGGCACCCTGTGGGACACCAGCAGCCAAAACACCCTGTTCACCCTGGCGGTGTGTCTGGCAATGCTCTACTGCCTGCGGCTGCTGGAGCAGCGGCACGGGATCGGGTGGAAGCTGTTCCAGCTGCTGGTGGTGCTGGCGGCGGTGCTGTGGTGCAGTCTGCTCCAGCTCAGCTGCGGGCTGTGCATGGTACTGGTCTGCGCCATCTTCTACAAGCTCTATGACCGGAAGGGCGTCCGGCTGCTGCTGGGCTGCGCTGTCAGCGTCATGTACGTCACCGGCCCCTTCTCCGGGTATCTGCTGTGGAACTACTGCGGCGACCGGGGCTGGGACAAGAACAAATATCTTTTCTATGTCTTTTATCCCCTGCACCTGTTGGTGCTGGGGGTGATCGGAACCCTGTTGGCAGGCTGAATCTGCTGACGAACCAAACCCCAAAAAGAAAGGAGCTACACATGAGAAAACACCTGCGAAAAGCCCTCTCTGCTGCTGGCGCTGTCCCTGGCGCTGGGCTGCACCATCCCCACCTCCCTGGCGGCGGAGATGGAAGAGGACGAGATCATCACCGTCACGGCGGCGGCGACAGACGAGGGTGACGACACCGTAACGGCGGCGGACACCGCCTACTCTGTCTCCATCTCCGCCGAGAACACCGAGGTGGAAGCGGGAGACACCGTCTCCCTGACCGCCACCGTCACGGTGGACGGCGAGGAGGTCACCGACGAGTATCTGGCGGAAGCCGGTCTCAACCTCTGGTGGTGGACGGACACCTGGAACGACCACACCGACGGCAACAGCGACGCCACCATCAGCAACGAAAACTCG
>JAJQAS010000038.1 GCA_021203685.1 Clostridiales bacterium
TCCGTCATTCGGCCTTCAGCGCCGGGTCGGGGCGGTCCATACTTTTCAGCCGCCGCAGCAGATAGGAGTACCGGGCCTGTTCGGCCTTCAGGTCGAACACCGCCGCGTCGATGAGATCCGGATCGCCGGTGGAGTTGAACTGTAGATAGGTACGCTGGATGGCGCACCGGGTCTCGTGGAGCTGGGTGGTGAGGGCGGCCCGCTCCCGCTCCTCCTCCGTCTCCCTGGGTCTGCGGAACCAATGTAACACGTCTGTCATTGCCGTTTTCTCCTTCCGTCTGGTTGAGATACAGGGACACAGCCCCGGATGGCTTATCCTATGCTCCCAGTATGCCCCAATATGTGCCAGACTAAACAGCTTTTGCCAGGGATAACCCCGGCCGGTCGGGCCATACTGTAATCAGACGGCAAGGCGGCGGTTTTCCCCAAAGGAGGCCGCGCTTCCGGTGGTCAGCCCTCCGCAGCGGCGCGGGGACGGCCCCCAGAGGCCCCGCGTCGGCTGTCTTGGAATAGGGGTCGGCAGGGGCTGACCCGGAAAAGGCGGCGCCCCGGGTGGGGCGCCGCTGTGAGCGTTAGGGGAACCGTCGCAGCAAAGAAGAGGTTCCAAATCAGCGCACTACTGCGCCGCGAACCCTTTCGTTTGTGTAGGGGCGGCCCTCGGCCGCCCGCAGGAACCATCTGCTTACCCCGGGCGGCCACGGGCCGCTCCTACAGGAAAATGCAAAAAAGTTCGCCAGAACTATACAAAACCCGTCTGCCCACAGAGAAGCGTTGGGCAGGCGGGTCTATTCTTCACCGGGGTCGCTGACGTATTCCATCACGTCCTCCACGTTGCAGTGGAGGATGCTGCACAGCCGGTCGATGGTGTTGGTCTCCACGTTTTTGTTTTTCCGCAGACGGTCCAGCTGAGACCGGCCAATGTCATAACGGGTGTAAAGGTCGTACTGCGAGATGCCCTTCTTTCCGCCAGCGTTCCTGCCTATGTGGAGGACGAGTTCCGGCTGGGACGGCCCTGCGGGGAGTGGTACAACGCGGCGTATGAAGCGGCCAACCGCCTGAACCAGCGGCTGGGTACCCAGGAGGACGCCGATGTTGACTGCATCATCCAGATGATGCTGTATATCAGCCGCCGCCTGTCGCTGAAACTGTTTGACTACGGGGTCCTCTGCCAAAAGGAGCAGGAGGGACGGAACGAAAGCCCCCTTGTGCCGCGTCCCCTACAGGATGAGGCGGGATAATTGCAACAAAATCCTCCAAGATAAAACAACAGGTCGTAATTTCTCAAGCAAAGATTACGCTCCGTTGTCGTTTTTTCCGCGAATCAGCGGACAGAGAACTGGTACTTTGTGACCTGGTGGTAGGTTTCCCCGGCCCTGACCACAGTGGAGGGGAAGGCGGGCTGGTTGGGAGAATCCGGGAAATGCTGGGTCTCCAGGCAGAAGGCGCTGCGGTGGGCGTAGGCCGCGCCTCCCTTGCCCTGGCCCTTAGAGGGGTCGTCCTGGACGTAGTTGGCGTTGTAGAACTGCACGCCAGGCTGGGTGGTGTAGCAGTCCATGGCGATGCCGGTGGCGGGGCTGTAGGCCACGGCGAAGGGCTGTTCCATCCCCACGGTGTCCAGCACATAGTTGTGGTCGTAGCCGCCGGTCACGTCCAGCTGGGGGTGGGGGATGTCCAGGTCCCGGCCTATGGGCTTGGGGGTGCGGAAGTCGATGGGGGCGCCGGTCACGTCGAAGTGCTCCCCGGTGGGGATGCTCCCAGCGCCCACGGCGGTGACTTTGGAGGCGTTGATCTGCAAGATCTGCTCCCGGGCGCTGCCGCTGTCGTGGCCGGAGAGGTTGAAGTAGGTGTGGTTGGTCAGGTTGACCACGGTGTCGGCTGCGGCTGCGGCCTGGTAGTCCATGATGAGGGCGTTGTCTTCAGTCAGGGTGTAGGTGACGGTCAGCTCCAGCTGGCCGGGGTAGCCCTCCTCTCCGGCGGGACTGGTGCGGCGCAGCACCAGGGAGTTGCCCTGGGGGGTGGCGTGGAAAAAGCTGCCGCAGTAGACCCCGTGGAGGTGGTTGGGGCCTTCGTTGGGGGTCAACTGGACGGGTTCACCATTCAGCACGAAGCGGCTGCCGCCGATGCGGTTGGCGAAGCGGCCCACAAAGGCCCCGTAGAAGCAGGAACCGGCTTCGTAGGCAGCGACGGTGTCGTAGCCCAGGGCCACGTCCACGCTGTTGCCGTCCTTGTCCGGCACGATGATGGACTGGACGATGCAGCCCCGGTCGAGGACTTTAACGGTCATGCCGTTGTCGTTGGTCATGGTGTAGCAGGTGACGGCCGCGCCGGAGGCGGTGACGCCGAAGGCGGTGACGCCGAAGGCGGTGACGCCGAAGGGAGAAGCGGTGATGGTCATGGGAGTTCCTCCTGTAAAATAGAGTTGTCATGCTATGGTGCTATCATACCACAGGCGCGGGGGATTTTCCAGTAGGAGCTGTTAGCTTTTAGCCGTTAGCTATTAGTAAGGGGTGGTCAGTTGCGAAAGGTTGGCTCTCTACGGAAAACCTGTACTCTGCCGGATAAAACCGCGACCAAACCGAAAGCACTATCCCACTAACCACTAATCACTGACCACTAGCTACTAATTGCACATTGCACATTGCTAATTGCACATTATCAAAGGCACGCCGCCCAAATCACCGCCGCCGCCGCCCAAGGCGTGGTGACGGTATCGTACCCGTTCCGGGTAACGGCCTCGGTGCAGGTGGCGGCTGCCGCGCCCAGCAGAGCGGCAGTCAGCGCCCTGGTTCCATCCGTCCCCCACAGCAGCAGGGTCAAAAACGCCGCCACGAACGCCACGCCGTACATGGCCCCGCTGCCCTCCCGGGACTTGTTGGGGTCGGCCAGAGGCAGGCGGAGCTTGTGCCGCCCGTAGCGTTTGCCCACCAGGGCGGCGGTCATGTCCCCCAGGCCCCAGGCCAAAATCGCCGCCACCACCGTCCGTTCGGAATCCAGCGCCCCCCAGTACAGGGCGATGAGCGCCGCCGTGGAGCCGAAGAGCAGCACCAGGCTTTTCCGCACCTCGCCGCCGGAGCGCTGCTGGAACAGGCTGGCGTAGGCAGGGCGGCTCTCAAACAGCAGCAGCACCGGGTAGACCGCCGCCGCGAACAGCAGGCACACCAGCGTGGGGACGTACCAGTGGTCGGAGGCGAACACCACCACCAGCAGGATGAGGAAGGCGATGGTGTGCAGCACCTTCCGCCGGGCCTCTCCGCCCACGTGGAACCGCCAGAAGCACAGCAGGGCGAGGCCCACCGCCACCACCAGGAACGCCGCCAGTATCGCCAACGTGCGCAGCAGCTCCGCCGCCAGGGGCGGCAGCGTCACGCCCCGGAAGTAATTCAGGTAAATCATGGAGGCCCCCAGAATGGTCAAAATGACGCCGGTGGTGCGGCCCACCGTTTTGCTGTCCACCCGGTTGGCGAACTGGGCGGAGAACTGGCTGGCCAGCGTCGTCACCACGATGCACACCACCAGCACGTTCCACCGCTCCAGGATGATGGCCGGGTGGATGACCGAGTGGCTGATGAAGCCGATGAGGGCGGTGAAGGTCATGATAAAGGTGCTGGTACCCACGGCGCTTTTCAGGTCGTAGCCCAGGAAGGCGGTGAACACCACCAGCATCATCATGCCGCCGCCGGTGCCCACAAAGCCGGTGCCGAAGCCGATGGTCAGGCCGAAGAACAGGGAGATGA
>JAJQAS010000108.1 GCA_021203685.1 Clostridiales bacterium
AACTGCCCCTGGACTATCACCCCATTCCTCAGCTTGGTGTCGCCAACCCCGGCCCCCACCCTTCGGTGGGCAACATCGTGGTGGCCGCCGCCGGCACCAGCGACCTCTACGTGGCGGAGGAGGCCGCCCTGACCGCCGAGACCCTGGGCAATCGGGTGGTGCGGCTGTACGACGTGGGGGTCTCCGGTCTCCACCGGACGCTGGCCCACCTGGACGAGCTGATGCAGGCCCGGGTGGTCATCGCCGTGGCCGGGATGGAGGGGGCGCTGGCCTCGGTGCTGGGGGGCCTGGTGGACTGCCCCGTCCTGGCCGTCCCCACCAGCGTGGGCTATGGGGCCAGCTTCGGCGGCTTGTCCGCCCTGCTGAGTATGCTCAACTCCTGCGCCTCCGGCGTCAGCGTGGTCAACATCGACAACGGCTTCGGCGCGGGGTATCAGGCCAGCCTCATCAACCAGATGGAAAGCCCCAAAGAGCCGTGAGCCAGCATCGGGAACCCCTGGCGCTGCTGCGGGAGTACTTCGGCCATGATTCCTTTCGCCCCAGCCAGGAGGAGGCCATTGACTGTCTGCTCTCTGGGCGGGACCTGCTGGCGGTCATGCCCACCGGGGCGGGGAAGAGTATTTGCTATCAAATTCCCGCGCTGATGGCGGAGGGGGTCACGCTGGTCATTTCCCCGCTGGTCTCCCTGATGAAGGACCAGGTCACCGCTCTGGTGCAAAACGGCGTCCCCGCCGCCTATTTCAACAGCCTTTTGACCGCCGCGCAGCAGGCCGAGGCCCTTCGCCGGGGCGCGGCAGGACGTTACAAGCTGATTTATGTGGCTCCGGAGCGGCTGAACACCCCGGCTTTTCTCCGCTTCTGCCAGACTGTCCCCATCGCCATGGTCACGGTGGACGAGGCCCACTGCGTCTCCCAGTGGGGGCAGGACTTCCGCCCCAGCTACCTGAAAATCGCCGGATTCATCGACCGGCTGCCTCGCCGCCCGGTGGTCTCGGCCTTCACCGCCACCGCCACTCAGCGGGTCCGCCGGGACATTATGGAGCTGTTGAAGCTGCAAAACCCCCACCAGATCGTCACCAGCTTCGACCGGAAAAACCTCTATTTTGAGGTACAGAAGCCCAAGGAGAAAAACGCCGCCCTGTTGGAGCTGATACAAAAACGCGCCGGGGACTGTGGCATCGTCTACTGCCAGACCCGCAAGGCGGTGGAATCAGTCTGTGAGCTGCTCCAGCAGCACGAGGTTCCCGCCACCCGCTACCACGCGGGGCTGCCCAAGGCGGAGCGGCTGCAAAATCAGGAGGAGTTTCTCTTTGACCGCAAGCCGGTGATGGTGGCCACCAACGCCTTCGGCATGGGCATCGATAAGTCCAACGTCAGCTATGTCATCCACTACAATATGCCCGCCAGCCTGGAAAACTACTACCAGGAGGCGGGGCGCGCCGGGCGGGACGGCAGCGCCGCTGACTGCATCCTGCTCTACAGTCCCCGGGACGTGGGCACCGCCCGGTTTCTCATTCAGCAGAACGACCCGGTGGCGGAGTCCCCGGAGCAGGCGGACGCCCTGCGAAAGCGGCAGCTCCACCGGCTGGGCCAGATGGAAGATTACTGCACCCAGGCGGGCTGTCTGCGCCGCTTCCTGCTGGCGTACTTTGGGGAGAACTCTCCCGCCTCCTGCGGCAGCTGCTCCGGCTGTCTGGCCGGGTGGGTGGACGTGGACATCACAAAAGAGGCCCAGAAGCTGCTCTCTTGCGTCCGCCGGGTAGAATTGGCGGGGTACCAGCCCACGAAAGACCTGGTGTTCCAGATCCTGCGAGGGGAGAAAAGCGAAGCGCTCGCCCTGCTCAAGCTGGACCAGCTCTCCACCTTCGGCATTTTGGATAAAGATGAATCCAAACGGCTGGAGGCCGTCACCCGGCGGCTGATCGACCGGGGGATGCTCCAACAGACGGGGACCGTCTGCCCCATCCTCACCGCCACCGACCGGGCCAGGCCCCTGCTGGCGGGGCGGCAGACCCTGACGCTGAAACAGAAGCGTCCCAAACCACGGAAAACCGTCCGGCCTGTCTCCGACGCCGGGGTGGATACCGTCCTCTTCGACCGGCTCCGGGAGGTGCGGAAAAAGCTGGCCAACCGGGCGGGAGTCCCGGCCTTTGTGGTGTTCTCCGACGCGACGCTGCGGGCCATGTGCCGGGAGCTCCCCACCAGCCAAAAGGCGTTTCTCGCCATCTCGGGGGTCAGCAACGCGAAATGTCAGCGATACGCAGGGGATTTTCTGCCGGTCATCCGGCAGTACCGGAAGGAAAAGGGTATTTGAGCGAAAAATGGGCGATTTGTTCACGTTCGCCCCTTGCACAGGGACAGGGTTTGTGGTATTTTAATATATGCGTGTCCCCTTTGTTCGGCTTTGCCGCAATGTGCAATGTGCAATTCCGGTTAAAAGGGGACAGGAACAGCATAAACATGAACCGCTCCGGGCGCAAAATCTCAGGAGCGCCCGTGGAGGAACCCAAATGAACGAAACCACCCGTTACGACGTTATCATCATCGGCTGCGGCGAAGCCGGAGCCTTCGCCGGTTACGAGCTGAAAAAGCTCCGTCCGGAGCTGCGCGTCCTGGTGCTGGACCAGGGCGAGGACATCTACTCCCGCCGCTGCCCCATCGTGGCCGGGAAGGTGGACCGGTGCATCAACTGCCCCGTCTGCGCGACTATGTGCGGCTTCGGCGGCGCCGGAGCCTTCTCCGACGGCAAGTTCAATTTCACCACCGCCTTCGGCGGCTGGCTGACGGACTATATGCCCGCCGGGGAGGTCATGGATCTCATCCGCTATGTGGACTCGGTCAACGTGCAGTTCGGCGCGACGGCGGAGTGCTTTTCCACCGACAGCCCGGCGGCCCGCGCCCTGGAAAAGCGGGCGCTGGAACACGACCTGCACCTGCTCCATGCCCAGTGCAAGCACCTGGGCACCGAGAACAACCTGAAAATTTTGGAGCGGCTGTATGAGTACCTGCGAGAGCAGCACATCGACTTCCGCTTCCGCACCGCCGTGAAGCACATCGATCCCGTGGGGGAGGGCTACCGCCTGACCCTGGCAAAGGGCGAGACAATCGACTGCGCCGCCCTCATCGCCGCGCCGGGGCGCTCCGGGGCCGAGTGGTTCGCCGGGGAGTGCAAGCGGCTGGGCATCCACCTCATCAACAACCAGGTGGACATCGGCGTGCGGGTGGAGCTGCCCGCCAAGGTGTTTGAACACATCACCGACGTGGTCTACGAATCCAAGCTGGTCTACCGCACCAAGCAGTACGGGGACAGCGTGCGCACCTTCTGCATGAACCCCTACGGCCATGTGGTGGCGGAGAACGTGGAGGGCATCAACACCGTCAACGGCCACAGCTACTCCGACCCGGCTCTCCGCAGCGAAAACACCAACTTCGCCCTGCTGGTCAGCAACAAGTTCACTGAGCCGTTTAACGAACCTTACCGTTACGGCAAACATATCGCTTCCCTGAGCAATATGCTGGCAGGCGGCGTGCTGGTGCAGCGGTTCGGCGACCTGGTCAAGGGCATCCGTACCAACGCCCACCGGCTGGGCCAGTCCTACACCCGGCCCACCCTGACCGCCGCCGTCCCCGGCGACCTGTCCCTGGCCCTGCCCAAGCGGCAGCTGGACGACATCATCGAGATGATCTACGCCCTGGACAAGCTGGCCCC
>JAJQAS010000243.1 GCA_021203685.1 Clostridiales bacterium
ACCCCTCCACCATGCTTCGCATGGTCCCCCTCCCCTTTCAGGGGCGGCAAGGGGGGATAGTGCTTATCGTTTGTCCAGCACTTTTGCTCAACGAAGAACATGCTTCTTTTGTCACAAAACTAATGAAACGAAGGAGAAACCACCGTGTCCTACACCTGTCTGCTGTTCGACCTGGACGGCACCCTCACCGATTCCGGCCCGGGCATCATAAATTCCGCCGCCTACGCCCTGGAGCAAATGGGCTACCCGGTGGGAGAGCCGGTGCTGCTGCGCCGCTTCGTCGGCCCGCCCCTCAACGAGACCTTTCACACCTGCTACGGCGTCCCCCTGGAGGAGATGGCCGAGACCATCCGCCAGTACCGCGTCCGGTACAACGAGCTGGGCGGCATCTTCGAGAACCGGGTCTACCCCGGCATGGAGGGCTGTCTGGCCGAGCTGCGGGCGGCGGGGAAAACGCTGCTGGTGGCCACCTCCAAGCCGCTGCCCATGGCCCAGCGGGTGCTGGACCACTACGGCCTGACCCCGTATTTCGACCACGTCTTTGGCGGCACCATGGACGAATCCGGCGGGGGCTGCTACAAGCCCCGCATCGTGGGGCAGGCGGTGGCCGCCTGCGGAGAGGTGCCCCTGTCGGAGATTTTGATGGTGGGCGACCGGGAACACGACATCTTCGGCGCACACGAGAACGGCATCGCCTGCGCCGGGGTGCTGTGGGGCTACGGCAGCCGGGAGGAGTTCGCCGCCGCCGGAGCGGAGTACATTGTGGAAGATTACGAGGAATTGAAAAAAATTGTGTTGTAACGCGAAACGCGCTGGAAACCGGGAGTTGTCCCGATTTCCAGCGCATTTTTGTTGTTCATCCTTGCGTTGAAACCCCTCCGTCGCGGCTTACGCCGCGCCACCTCCCCTTTCAGGGGAGGCAAGAGGGGTGGTCAGTTGCAGAATGATACTTCTCTGTGGAAAACTGATACTATACTGGACAAAATGTCGACATGTGCAGCAGCGATTTCGGCTGAACTCCCGTCCATTGCACATTGCACATTGCTAATTGCTAATTTCTAATCGCATATTGCTAATTGCTCATTCGTTTCAAAATTTCATCCAGCAGCGCATCCGCCGCCCCGGCCTTGCTCAGCAGCGGCAGCTCCACCATGTCGGTGGGAGAGATGAGCGTCAGAATGTTGGTGTCCACGGCAAAGCCCGCCCCGGCCACCTTGACGTTGTTGGCGGCAATCAAATCCAGATTTTTTCGCTCCAGCTTGGCCCGGCTGTTCTCCACCATGTTCTCCGTCTCCATGGAGAAGCCGCACAGGAACTGACCGGGGCGCTTCCGGCTCCCCAGCTCCCCCAAAATGTCCTTCGTCCGGGTCAGGGGAATGGACAGGTCGCCGTCCCCCTTCTTGACCTTGTTGTCGGCCACGGTGGCGGGGCGGTAGTCCGCCACGGCGGCGGCCTTGATGACGATGTCCGCACCGTCCGCCCGGCTGGTGACGGCCTCGTACATCTCCTGAGCGGTGGTGATGTCAACCACCTCCACGTAGGGTGGCCGGGGCAGGTTCACCGGGCCGGAGACCAGCGTCACCTCCGCACCCCGGGCGGCGGCGGCTTTCGCCACGGCGTAGCCCATCTTGCCGGTGGATTTGTTGCTCAGGTAGCGCACCGGGTCGATGGCCTCCCGGGTGGGGCCAGCCGTCACCAGCACCCGCAGCCCGGCCATGTCCTTCTCGTGGGAGAGGTAGTGCAGGCAGACCTCCAGCAGCTCCTGTGGCTCCGGCATCCGCCCCGGCCCCACCGCACCGCAGGCCAGCGCCCCCTCGCCGGGGGCCAGCACCTCCCAGCCGTAGCGGCGGAGTTTGGCGATGTTGTCCTGGGTGACAGGGTTCAGGTACATTTTGGTGTTCATGGCGGGAGCCGCCACCTTGGGGCAGTCGCAGGCCAGCACGGTGGTTGTCAGCATATCGTCGGCAAGGCCGTTGGCGCATTTTGCCAGCACGTTGGCCGTGGCCGGGGCCAGCAGCACCAGGTCGGCCTTGTCCGCAATGGCCACGTGCTCCACCTTGTGGGGGAAGTTCCGGTCGAAGGTGTCCACACAGACCCGGTTGCCGGTGAGCTGCTCGAAGGTCAGGGGGGCGATGAACTCCGTGGCGTTGCGGGTCATCACCACCTGCACGTCGGCGTGCTGCTTCACCAGGGCGGAGGCCAGCATGGCGGACTTGTAGCAAGCGATGCCCCCGGTCACGCCCAGGAGGATGGTTTTTCCGTTTAACATGATTTGTCACCCGTCTTTTGCACGAATTTACATACAAAAAGGACGGTAATCACTGTCAATTACCGTCCCTACAGTGGAGCAGGTGAAGGGAATCGAACCCTCGTGGCCAGCTTGGGAAGCTGGAGTTCTGCCATTGAACTACACCTGCGCAACATCGTAATTTTACCACCGCCGGAGGGAGAATGCAAGCATTTTTTGCGATTGCGGCGAAAATTTTTTCACCGCCGCCGCTTGCCGGTCAGCGTGTCCGCCGTGACCCTGTAAACGCAGGTCCGCGCCAGCGTCCCCCCGTCGTAGTGGGCCGCTCCCTCCCAGCCGTAGTGAGCCATCAGGGCGTCCAGCCCCCTTTGCTTCTCCGCCGGGTCGGTCAAAAATTCCACCCGCCCCGTGCCAATGACGCTCTCGAACGCCGCACCCCAGCGGCAGGGCACGTCGTCCCGCAGCACCTGGAAGGCGCAGTCCAGCTCGAAGCACACCTGGGGGTTCCGCCGCAGAATTTCCAGCTTGCGGCCCTCCCTGGCAGAGTGGAAGTACAGCGTCAGTTCGCCGCCCTCCGCTGTCCACCCAAAGCTCAGCGGGACGACATAGGGGGTCTCCCCGTCCGTCATAGCCAGACGAACCACCTGGCAGCGCTCCACAAGGGCGCAAAGTTCCCCGAAGTCTGTAATTTCCCGGTCTTTCCGGCGCATGGCTGGCTCCTTTCAACGGCTTTTCCCCATTTGGGGCATAGGACAAGATTCCCCGGTCATAAAACTGGCTGTAACGCCTTTGCTGGTTATCCCTTTGAATCAACCGAATTATTTTAGTGGCTAGTGATTAGTGGCTAAAAAGGGAGCGTTTCTAATAGAAATCCCACATTTATCAGACAAAATTGACATCAGACGACAAGCACTATCCCCTCTTGCCTCCCCTGAAAGGGGAGGAGGGCCGCCGCCTTTAGGCGGTGGCGGAGGGGTTTCTGGCATAAGGCTGAGCAAAAGGGATAGCCAGAACGCCTTATATAAAGGAGGAACTGCTCTTGCACAAGGAATCTCTCAAACAACAGTGGCGCAAGCTGCTGGCCGCCGCAGCCCTGGCTCTCTCCCTGGCAATGTGCGCCGTGGCGGGGCAACTGGGCGCAGTCAGCGCCGTCTCCGGCGAACTGGACGGGGCCACCGCCGAGGCCCGGGCGGCCTACATCGCCTCCCTGGGCTGGACGGTCTCCCCAGAGGAGGAGCAGGAGCAGGTGACCCTGCCCGCCTCCTTCGGGGACGCTTACGCGGACTATCTGGCCATCCAGGCCGAGTGCGGCTTCGACCTGACGGCCTACGCCGGGCAGACCGTCACCCGCTACAGCTACACCGTCACAAACTACCCCACCGGGGAGAGCGACATCCGGCTGGACCTGCTGGTCTGCCAGGGGCAAATCGTAGGCGGCGACGTGCGCACGGCGGACCTGGCCGGGTTTATGCACAGTTTGGTCTATCCTGAATAAGCTATTAGCCGTTAGCTATTAGCTGTTGGTTACGCACTGCAGGCCATAAGTGAACAGCGTTAGACATCCGTGAGTTGTTCGCGGTTTGTTTCTATGCGGCAAACCCAAAATGGCAGTTTGTATCGTTAAGGGCCACAAAGCTAATAGCCAATAGCTAAAAGCTAAGAGCTAAGAGCTCCAATGCTCACAGGGCTGCGTAACAGGATGACCCTCAATTCTCCTTCATGTGGACGTTCAGGTGGTTGTAGGTCATCTCCACGCCGTTCTTGTCGAAGTAGATTTTGATGTTCTCGATCAGGTCGAAGTACACCGTCCAGTAGTTGGCGTTGTTGGTCCAGACGCGGACGACGTACTCGATGCTGCTCTCGCCGTAGCTGTTCACCCGGGCAAAGGGGGCGGCAGGGGCCTCCGGCACGTCCAGCGTGTTGGCGGTGGCTTCCACGGCCTCCAGCAGGGCCTTCTTCGTCAGCTCGATGGGGGCGTCATAGGAGGCGGTCACCTTGTACTCCACCCGGCGGCAGCCCTCGGTGGAGAGGTTGGTGATGGTCTCGGCGGAGATGGTGCCGTTAGGGATGCTGATGCGTTTGTTGTCGTAGGTGTTGATCTGGGTGTTCAGCAGGCCAATTTCCAGCACGGTGCCTTCCACGCCTCCGGCGGAGACGTAGTCGCCCACCAGGAAGGGCTTGTTGATGAGCAGTAAAATGCCGCCGAACAGGTTGGAGAGGGCGTTCTGCGCAGCCAAAGCGAAGGCGGCGGACAACACCGAGATCAGCGCCACCAGTGAGCTGGTCTGGAACCCGATGCGGTCCAAAATAATCAGGACGGCCACGGCATAGACCAAAATGCGGATGACGTTCTTGGCGAACTTCACCAGCGTCATTTCGATGGGCATGGCTTCCAGGGTGCGGAAGACGATTTTCAGGATGATTTTGGCGACGATGTAACAAAAGACGGCGGTAAGGATCACGCCCACGATGTTGCTGGCGAGCACCTTTTCCAGAATGGCCATGGTAGTGGTTTCCATAGCAAATCTCCTTTCCCTTCAAGCGTTGTGTGGACGATTTGAAAATTGCCGGGGCTGGAAGCCAGCCCCGGCAAATAGGTTAGAACTTATGAATGGCAGCGATTACTCGTTGATGCCGATGACAACGCCGGAACCCACGGTGCGGCCACCCTCACGGATAGCGAAACGCAGGCCGTTCTCGATGGCGATGGGGGTGATCAGCTCCACGTCCATGTCGACGTTATCGCCGGGCATACACATCTCAACGCCCTCGGGCAGAGTGATGACGCCGGTCACGTCGGTGGTACGGAAATAGAACTGGGGGCGATAGTTGTTGAAGAAGGGGGTGTGACGGCCGCCCTCGTCCTTCTTCAGGACGTAGACCTGGCCCTTGAACTTGGTGTGGGGATGGATGGAGTTGGGCTTGCACAGAACCTGGCCGCGCTCGATGTCGGTACGGGCGATGCCGCGCAGCAGAACGCCGACGTTGTCGCCAGCCTGAGCGAAGTCCAGGGTCTTGCGGAACATTTCCAGACCGGTGACGACGGAGGTCTTCTTCTCCTCCTCCAGGCCGACGATGTCGACCTGCTCACCCATCTTCACGACGCCGCGCTCCACACGACCGGTAGCCACGGTGCCGCGGCCGGTGATGGTGAAGACGTCCTCGACAGGCATCAGGAAGGGCATGTTGGACAGACGGTCGGGGGTGGGGATATAGTCGTCAACAGCGTCCATCAGCTCCTTGATGCAGGCATACTCGGGAGCGTCGGGGTCGGTGGACTCGGAAACCAGAGCGTTCAGAGCGGAGCCCATGATGATGGGGGTGTCGTCGCCGGGGAACTCGTAGAAGTCCAGGGTCTCGCGGACTTCCATCTCCACCAGCTCCAGCAGCTCCTCGTCGTCGACCTGGTCGCACTTGTTCAGGAAAACAACGATATAAGGCACGCCGACCTGACGGGCCAGCAGCAGGTGCTCACGGGTCTGGGCCATAACGCCGTCGGTGGCGGCGATGACCAGGATGGCGCCGTCCATCTGAGCAGCGCCGGTGATCATGTTCTTGATATAGTCGGCGTGGCCCGGGCAGTCGACGTGGGCATAGTGCCGGTTCTCGGTCTCGTACTCCACGTGAGCGGTGTTGATCGTGATGCCACGAGCCTTCTCCTCGGGAGCCTTATCAATGGAAGCATAGTCCGTGTAGCTGGCCTTGCCAGAGAAAGCCAGGTACTTGGTGATAGCAGCGGTCAGGGTGGTCTTGCCGTGGTCAACGTGGCCGATGGTGCCGATGTTGACATGGGGCTTGGAACGGTCAAACTTCTGTTTTGCCATTTTCAGGTTCCTCCTAAACTGTGAAATAGATAACGTTAAAAGTTATAAGGCTGAAATTGCATCGCATGGCCTATTGTATCTTACTATCCAGCAAAATGCAATAGGCTTTTTGGCGAAAATTTGAGATTTTATCCCCGCTTGTTCCTGCCGGAGATGACCTTCTCGGCGATGGACTTGGGGATCTCCTCGTAGTGGCTGGGCTCCATGGTGTACTGGCCGCGACCCTGGGTGCGGGACCGCAGGTCGGTGGCGTAGCCAAACATGTTGCTCAGCGGCACGAAAGCGTCGATCTGGGTGGCGCCGCTGCGGGGCTCCATGCCCTGGATCTGACCCCGGCGGCCATTCAGGTCGCCGATGACGTCGCCCATATAGTCGTCGGGGACGATGACGGAAACCTTCATGATGGGCTCCATCAGCACCGGGTCGGCGTTGCGCATGGCCTCCTTGAAGGCCATGGAACCGGCGATGCGGAAGGCCATTTCGGAGGAGTCCACCTCGTGGTAGGAGCCGTCGTACAGGGTGACCTTGACGTCCACCACGGGGTAGCCGGCCAGCACGCCGGCCTGCATGGCTCCCTGGATGCCGGTGTCAACGGCGGGGATGAACTCCTTGGGGATCGCGCCGCCCACCACGGAGTTGATGAACTCGTAGCCCTTGCCGGACTCGTTGGGTTCGACGATGATCTTGACGTGGCCGTACTGGCCGCTGCCGCCGCTCTGCCGCTTGTACTTGGTGTCCTGGTCCCACTTCTTGCGAATGGTCTCCTTGTAGGCCACCTGGGGCGCGCCCACGTTGGCCTCCACCTTGAACTCACGGAGCAGGCGGTCGACGATGATCTGCAAATGCAGCTCGCCCATACCGGCGATGATGGTCTGACCCGTCTCCTCGTCGGTGTAGGTCTTGAAGGTGGGGTCCTCCTCAGCCAGCTTGACCAGGGCGATGGTCATCTTTTCCTGACCGGCCTTGGTTTTCGGCTCGATGGCCACCCGGATGACGGGTTCGGGGAACTCCATGGACTCCAGGATGATGGGAGCGCCGTCGGTGCAGAGGGTGTCGCCGGTGGTGGTGTTTTTCAGGCCCACGGCGGCGGCGATGCCGCCGGAGTAGACGTGGCTGATGTCCTCCCGGTGGTTGGCGTGCATCTGGAGGATGCGGCCAATGCGCTCGCGCTTCTTCTTGGTGGAGTTCATCACGGAAGAACCGCTCTCCAGCTGACCGGAATAGACCCGGAAGAAGGTCAGGCGGCCCACATAGGGGTCGGTCATGATTTTGAACGCCAGAGCGGAGAAGGGGGCGTCGTCGTCAGCGGGACGCTCTTCCTCCTCGTCGGTCTCGGGGTTGACGCCGGTGATGGCGGGCACATCCAGGGGGGAGGGCATATAGTCCACAATGGCGTCCAGCAGCTTCTGCACACCCTTGTTCCGGTAGGAGGTGCCGCAGACGACGGGGACGATGAGGTTCTCGATGCAGCCCTTGCGGATGGCCGCCCGGATCATGTCGGTGGGAATCTCCTCCTCCTCCAACACCATCATCATGATGTCGTCGTCCACATCGGCGATGTTGTCCAGCATTTTCTGCCGGTACTCTTTCGCCAGGTCCAGCATATCCTCGGGAATCTCTTCCACGCGCATATCCTTGCCCATGGCGTCGTAGTAGATGTCGGCTTTCATCTCCACCAGGTCGATGATGCCCCGGAAGGAATCCTCAGCCCCGATGGGCAGCTGGATGGCCACGGCGTTGGCTTTCAGCCGGTCGCGGACCATGTCCAGCACATGGTAGAAGTTCGCGCCCATGATGTCCATCTTGTTGACGTAGATCATGCGGGGAACTTTGTAGTGGTCGGCCTGGCGCCACACAGTTTCAGACTGAGGCTCCACGCCGCCCTTGGCGCACAGGACGGTCACAGAGCCATCCAGCACACGCAGGGAGCGTTCGACCTCGACAGTGAAGTCCACGTGACCCGGGGTGTCGATGATATTGATCCGGTGATCACGCCAAAAGCAGGTGGTGGCGGCGGAGGTGATGGTGATGCCGCGCTCCTGCTCCTGAACCATCCAGTCCATGGTGGCAGCGCCCTCATGGACCTCGCCGATCTTGTAGTTTACACCAGTGTAATACAAGATACGTTCAGTTGTCGTGGTCTTGCCTGCGTCGATGTGAGCCATGATGCCGATATTTCTGGTTTTCTCCAGAGATGTTTTTCTAGGCATAACTTTGCTCCTTACAAACAGCGTTATAAAACGTTAAATTGCGCTCTGTCACCAGCGGAAGTGAGCGAAGGCCTTGTTGGCCTCGGCCATCTTGTGGACATCCTCGCGCTTCTTCACGGCGCTGCCGGTGTTGTTGGCGGCGTCCATGATCTCGCCGGCCAGCCGCTCCTTCATGGTCCGCTCACTGCGGCCACGGGCGTACTGGGTCAGCCAGCGCAGACCCAGGGTCTGACGCCGGGCAGGACGGACTTCCATGGGCACCTGGTAGTTGGCGCCGCCCACGCGGCGGCTCTTGCACTCCAGGGTGGGCATGATGTTTTCCATGGCCGCCTGGAACATCTCCAGGCCGTCCTTGCCGGTCTTTTCCTGGATGATGTCAAAAGCGCCATACACGACCTTCTGGGCGACGCCCTTCTTGCCGTCGAGCATGATGCTGTTGACCAGCTTGGTCACCAGGACGGAGTTATAAATGGGATCGGGGAGAATTTCCCGTTTGGGTACATTTCCTCTTCTGGGCACTTTACTTCCCTCCTTCATATTTGAATGATTTCATAGGTACTCGAAACCCGCTGTTCGGGTTCCGTGCCTGGCAAATTGCTTTGCCCCGTGCCTGCCAGAGATTTACCCATATCTATGAATAAACGTCTTGGCAAGGCGTTGTGCCTTGCGCCGAGGCGCAATAGTACAAATTAAAGTTGTGGCGGGGAGAATTACTTCTTCTTCGCCTTGGGCCGCTTGGCGCCGTACTTGGAACGGGCCTGCATACGACCGGAAACGCCCTGGGTATCCAGCGTGCCGCGAATGATGTGGTAACGGACGCCGGGCAGGTCCTTGACACGGCCGCCGCGGATCATGACCACGGAGTGCTCCTGCAGGTTGTGGCCCACGCCGGGGATATAAGCGGTGACCTCGTAGCCGTTGGACAGGCGGACACGGGCGATCTTCCGCAGAGCGGAGTTGGGCTTCTTGGGCGTGGCGGTACGCACGGCGGTGCAGACGCCCCGCTTCTGGGGAGAAGACAAATCGGTCTCGCGGTCCTTGAGGGTGTTGCGGCCCTTCTGCAGCGCGGGGGAAGTGGACTTGTAGACGGTGGTCTCGCGGCCCTTCCGAACCAGCTGATTAAAAGTAGGCATAAATGGTTTCCTCCTTTCTTCCAAAAGTTCAAAATCTATTTTAACAGAATATCCCGAAGATTATTCCGCTAAAACCAAAATAATGAGCTGTTAGCTATTAGCCATTAGCTGTTAGTTAGATACAGCCAATCTAAAGCGAACAGCAGGGTTCACGCAAATGGAATCATCAATGTCCCATTACTCCCGCAGCAGGGCCGCGGCGGCGGCTCCCACAGAGATGCCGCACTGGCTGCCCAGCTCCTTCATGGTGACGCCGCACTCCAGGGGAACGTCCTGTTCCCGGCAGAGGGCCTCCACGGGGCCGGTGACGGCGGGGTCTGCGTCGCAGGCCAGGAAGACCTCTTTCGCCCGCCCGGAGAGGACGGCTTTTCTGGTTTGCTTCACTCCCACAACCTTTTTTTCGTTTTTCAGCTGGGAAATCAAGCCGCAACGCCCCCTTTTGGCGCACCCGTGCATTTCGCATTATACCATCTGCCCGGGCGGTTCGTCAACAAAAAGTTTTCCATATTTCACGAAAAATGCCCGTTTCCTTCCGTCAAAATCACGGAGAACGGGCATTTTTCACGGGGGAAGCCGCCCTTTACGGCTTTTTGGTGTATTCTGAATGGCTCTGTTTTTCAAGCTCTATGCTTTTGGTTTGCAAAACCTGACTAACATCTAACAGCTAACGGCTAACAGCTCATCAATAGTTGGGTTTTGCGAAGCCCAGGATGTACTGGCCGTTGATCTTGCCGCTGGAGTTGCTGCGTTTCAGGGTCAGTGTCTTTTTGCGCACCTGGTCGCTGGAGTTGCCCTCCACGGTGACGATCTTGATCTTGCTGCTGGTGTAGGTGACGCTGACCACGTAACCGATGTGGTGGGCGGTGCCCCCCTTCACGTTGGCGTAGATAATCAGGTCGCCCTGTTTGGGCACATAGCTCTTTTTGCGGGTTTTGGTCCAGCTGTAGAACCGGCCTTTTTTTTTATAATAGGAGTGGTAATTCCGCACGGCGGCGTATTTGGGGATAACGGAGGTGGAGACCCCGGCCTCCCGGGCGCACCAGCTGACGAACATGGCGCACCACGCCGCCTGGGTCATGCCGTAATAGCGGCCATACTCGGTGCAGTTGCCCTTGCCGGAGCTGGTGCCGGAGAGCTTGCTCTTGCTGCTGCTCTCGTGGTAGCCCAGCTGGGAGAGGGCGATGGTGACGATGTTGCTGCGCTTGCCGCCGGTCAGCTTCAAGGCCATCAACGCTTTGTAGTATTTTCCCTTTTTATACGATGAGGAATACTTTAGCGTCTTGGCAGTGGTGTAGACCGTGATTTTTACGGTGGCAGCGGCTTCGTTACAGGCGTTGGTCTGGGCGGCGGTGACGGTGATGGTGGCGGTGCCCACTCCTTTCAGGGTGCATTTGCCGGAGGAATTGACCGTCACCACGCTGGTGTCGCTGCTCTTGTAGGTCAGCTTGCCGTCACCGCTGGTGCTGGCCCCAAGGGAGAAGGTGCCGCCGCTGGTGTACTTCTTGGTGTAGCTGGTCTTGGAGAGGGTGATGGTCTGCTTGACCCGGATGCCGGTGACGGTGACCTGGGCCGTGGCCTCATTATAATTCCGCGTGGCGGCGGCGGTGATGGTAATGGTGGCGGTGCCCGCGCCGACTACGGTGCATTTGCCGTTTTCGTCCACCGTGACCACGGCGGTGTCAGAGCTTTGGTAGCTCAGCTCTCCCTGGGCGGAGGGGGAGAGCTGGAAGGTGGCGTTGCAGCTCAGGCTGTAGCTGGCAGTGTCCACGCCGGCGATCTCCTGCTGCGCCGGGGTGATGGCGTAGCTGCCCCGGGCCACGACCGCGCCCTCTGCGTCCGTCAGCTGGAGATAGAAGGTACCGCAGTCGGTGAAGGCGGGGGCGGTGACCTGCTCGGTGTAGTCCTCATCCTCATACCACTGCTCCGTCAGCGCCGCAGCGTCCAGCGATTCGCCGTCCACCGTGACCTGGTAGTCCGGGCAGATGGCCTCGCCGGTGTAGGTGTAGGAGGCGCTCTCCTGATAGGTGCCATCACCGGTCAGCCAGGCGATGGCCGCATAAGTCGTCGGCTCCTCCGGTTCTTCGGGTTCTTCCGGCTCCTGCTCGTCCGCGTCGTCCTGGGTGTCCTCCCCGTCGGCGGATCCCTCTTCCTCTGCGGCGGATACGGCGGTTTCCTCCTCAGCGGCTTCTTCCTCGGTTCCGTCCTCCTCGTCCAACAGGGATTCCACGGCCTGGGCCGCGATCTCGTAGTCATCGGAGGTGCCAAACACCGTCTCCAATACCAAATCTTCCTCGCAGGCGGCGAAGGACGTGACCACACACATGCCTGCCATACAAATCGCCATGCTGCCGGCCAGCAGCCGCTTCCAAAGCTGTTTCATGTTCGCTCCTTTGTGTTCAAATGGGGTTTGCTATGCTAAAATCTTTTGGGTTTCCTTTTTTACTTAGCTTTGCGCTGAAACCCCTCCGCCACCGCCTAAAGGCGGCGGCCCTCCTTCCCTTTCAGGGCAGGGAGCGAAGCGGAAGTGCCGCTTGACGGCGGAGGCAAGAGGGCGGTCAGTAACAAAAAGGGCTGTTCTTCGTAAAAAACTTGTCCTATGCCGGATAAAATCGTCTTTTACAGAACGATCAGGTCCTTGGGCGACCGGGTCAGCACCCGGCAGCCGTCCTCAGTGAGCACCACCACGTCCTCGATGCGCACGCCGAACTGCCCCGGCAGGTAGATACCCGGCTCGGCGGAGACCACCGCGCCCAGAGGCATGGGGGCGTTGTTGGTGGGGCGGAAGCCGGGGTCCTCATGAATCTCGATGCCCAGGCTGTGGCCGAAGCTGTGGCCCATCTTCCCGGCGTATCCGGCCCCGTCCAGCACCGCCGCCGCGCCGTTGTGGACCGCCGCGCCGGTGACCCCGGCTTTCGCCAGGGAAATGCCCGTCAGCTGGGCCTGGAGGACGGTGTTGTAGACCCGCCGCATTTCCTCCGTGGGCTGACCCACCGCCACGGTGCGGGTCATGTCGGAGCAGTAACCGCCGTACACACAGCCGAAGTCCATGGTCACGAACTCGCCCTCCTGAATCTGTTTCAGGCCGGGAATGGCGTGGGGCATGGACCCGTTGGGGCCGGAGGCCACGATGGGGTCGAAGGAGTTCCGGGCCGCCCCTTTGGACTGCATCAGGTAGGTCAGCCGGGCGGCGATCTCGCTCTCGGTAACGCCGGGTTTGATGTAATTCAGAATCTCGGTGAACGCCTGGTCGGTGATCTCCTGGGCCTTCTCCATGACGGCCAGCTCGGCCTCGTCCTTGCTGGCCCGGAGGCGGGACAGCAGGGCGCTGGCGTGGACAAACTCCGTCCCGGCGGGGAACGCCTTTTGCAGTTCCTCATAGGCGGCAAGGCTCAGGTACTGCTCCTCCACGCCGATTTTACGCAGGCCCAGGGCGGCGCACTTCTCCCCCGCCCATTTGGCGTGGGAATCCCCCGCGCCCTGGATCATGTGGATGTCGCAGCCGGTGATTTGGTTCTGAGCCGCCTCGATGTACCGGGAGTCGGTGGAGTAATAGCTGCCCGCCGACGTCACCAGGGCCAGGCCCTCCCCGTGGAAGCCCACGGCGTAAAACTCCCCCGGCTCGCTGGTGACAGCCATGGCGTCCAGCCCGTATTCCGGCAGCAAGGCCGCGATTTTTTGCAGATGATTCATAGCAGTTCAACCTTCTTCTGATAAATTTGTTTCATAGTGAGCGCGTCCTCGCTCTGGGTCCCTGCCGATTCGCAGATGAGGGTGGGGCTCCAGCCCCGCCGGGCAATCTCCTCCGCCAGCGGCTCGAAGTCCGGCCCGAAGCCCTGGGAGTCCGCGAAGGTCAGGTGCCGCAGCTCGCCGCCCTTGGGCGTGAACGCAATGTGGGAAAAGTGGCTGTGGAACACTGCCGCCCGTGCCTCCCCCAGCACCTGCGCCATCCGATCCAGCATAGCACAGCAGGCCTCCGCTCCGTCCAGCTCCCCCGCCGTGCGGGCGTAGAGGTGGCCGAAGTCCACGCAGGGGAGCAGCCGCTCGTCCAGGGTACACAGCTCCAGCACCTCCTCCAGGTCGCCCAGCTGGTTCACCTTGCCCATTGTCTCCGGGCAGAGGGTCAGGTCGCCGTACCCGGCCCCGTCGCAGGCGGCGAGGATGGCGGTCAGCGACTGCTTCGCAATGGCGAGGGCCTCGGCCCGGCTGCGCTTCATCAGCGCGCCGGAGTGAACCACGATGCGCTTCGCCCCCATCCACCGGGCCGCCCGGCAGGAGTCCAGCACATAGCCGATGTTCTTCTCCAGGCTCTCCGGGGCCGGGTTGGCCGGGTTGATGAAATAGGGCGCGTGGACGGAGAGGACGATGCCCGCAGCGGCGGCGTTCTGGCCGATTTTCTCCGCCATGGGCTGCTTGACGTGGACGCCTCTGCCGCACTGGTACTCGTAGGCGTCCAGCCCTACCGAGCGGAGCCAGGCGGGGGCATCGGCGCTGGATTTGCTGACCTCCCGGGTGAAAACCTCGGAGTTCCCCGCCACGCCGAACCGGGCGCTCATATTCTGTCCCCCCGCAGGCGGCACAGCCCCCGGAAGGGGGCCTCGATGCCATACCGCAGCTTCCGTGGAATCGAATCCAACGCGATGGCCCGGACGTAAATGGCGGCGCGAACCCCCGCGTTGTGACCGCCCCAGATGTCGGTGAAAATCTGGTCGCCCAACATAATGGTTTCCGCCGGGGTGCAGCCGTATTCCTCCATGACCTTGTGGAAGTTCCGGGCGTGGGGCTTGGAGGCGTGGCTCAGGTAGGGCACGAATCCCTCGCAAAAGGTCTTGGAGCGCCGGGGCTTCCGCCCGTTGGAGAGAACGAACAGGGTCATCCCCCGCCGCTCCACCTCCTCCGCCCAGGCCCGGAGCCGGGGGGAGGGCATGGCCTCGCCGTAACGGGCCAGGGTGTTGTCCAAATCAGCCAGAATCAGCCGGACGCCCTGGGCGGCCAGGTCGTCCAGATCCAGGTCGTACACGCTGTCGATGAGCTTGTCCGGCGTCAGCGGGAACCCCATAACGATACCTCTCTCTTCCAGTTCTGACCCGCCGCCCCGGCGCATAAAATACGCCACAAGGGAAACGGGTGGATGCGCGCGGAACAAATGGAAAATTTCGTCCATTTTTCCAGCAACACGATTTTCAGTATAACATTCTTTTGGGGGAGAAACAAGGGGGGATTCTGTGGAAAATTCTGCTTTTCCACGGCTGTTTTGCGCCGTCACGACCGACGAAGCGCAAAACCTGAAGCAATGGCCGCTGGAGCCGGTGTGGATGGCCTACCGGGCGGGGGACGGTCCCCGGCTCTACCGGGCCGCGCCGCCGGAGGCCATTTCCGGCGGGTTGCTGGCGGCGGAGGACAGCCGCCTGCGGCAGGTGGGCGGCAGCGCCGTCTTTTGCCAGCAGGCGGTGCGGGAGTGCAAAGCCCGGGGTGCGGCGGGCTTCTGGGCCAACTGGAGCCGCCCGCCAGAGGGCGCAATGACCGCGCTGACAGCGGAACTGGACGCCGCCCTGTCCCGGCAGGGGCTGACCCTGTGGGTGGGGGAGCCTTACGGCGCAGCCTGTCCCACAGCCCGGGTGCTGGTTTCGTCGGCCCTCTCCGGCGGGACGCTGAAAGGGCGGCTCACCGGGGCCATGGAGCGGCTGGGACAAAACCGGGTGGTGCTGGCGGTGGAACGCATGGCGGAAGATTTCCCCCTCCCCGCGGTCAGCGGAGCGGGTCAGCCCCTGACCCGGCGGGAGCTGGCCGCGCTTCAGGAGCGGCACCGGCCCAAACGCTGGTATTCCGGGGAGTTTTGTGCCTGGTACTTCACCTATGAGCAAGAGGGGCAGGTGCATCTCGTCCTCTACGACGACGGCGAGAGCATCCGGCGGAAGCTGCTGCTGGCGCAGGGGCTGGGGGTGGCCCGGGCACTGGTGGCCTGGGCGGAGGTGAAGGACTGCGCAGAGGCGATTTTTGCGGCAAAAGGGTAAGAAAGGCCCCCTCCCAGGTGTTGGGAGGGGGTTGTAGGTTTTGCATGGTGTTGTTCGTGAGGAAACCCCTCCACCGTCAAGCGGCACTTCCGAAGCTGCGCTTCTCCCTGCGCCACCGCCTAAAGGCGGCGGCCCTCCTCCCCTTTCAGGGGAGGCAAGAGGGGTGGTCGGTTACAAAAAGTTACTTCTCCATAGAATACCAGCACTAAGTTTGTCAAAAACGCTTTTTGTTCCATCCGCACGTCATTGCACATTGCACATTGCTAATTGCTAATTTGCCCCGTGGCTGGCTCGGTGGTCGTTCCGTCGCTCCCCCGCTCCGCTTCCAGCTGGGCGATAAACTCCGCCGCGTCGTCGGGGGCGTCGTCCATGTCGTCGCTGCCCACGTCTACCTCTCGCGGCTGCTTCCGGAAGAGCAGGTCGTACATCACCGGGATGATAAACAAGGTCATCAGCGTGGCATAGAGCAGACCCCCCGCCACCACCACCGCCATGCCCCGGCTCATGCCGGCGCTGGTGCTGGTGTCGAAAATCATGGCGCTCATGGCCAGGATGGTGGTCATGGCGGTCATCAAAATGGGCCGCATACGGGTCTTGCCGGTGGCGATCAGGGCGTCCCATTTGCCCATGCCCCCCAGCCGCAGCTGGTTGGTGTAGTCCACAAAAACGATGCCGTTGTTGACCACGGTGCCCATCAGCACCAGGAAGCCCATCATGGCGAACATGGACAGCTGCTCTCCCGCCGCCAGCAGGCCCATGAAGCCGCCGGTGAAGGCCAGGGGGACGGTGAACAGCACGATGAAGGGGCTGAGCAGGCTCTGGAACTGGGCCACCATCACCAGGTAGACGAACAGCAGGCCCAGGGCCAGCATCTCGCCCATCTGGGTCATCATGCTCATGACGTTTTCGTACTCGCCGGAAATCTCATAGGAGTAGCCCTCCGGCATTTCGTAGCTCTCCAGGTCGGCGGTGAGCTTCTGGGTGAGTTTGGTGGTGTTGTAGCCGTCGGCGGTGGTGGCGGAGACGGTCATATACCGGACGTTGTTCTCCCGGCTGATGGACTCCAGGCCATCGGCGGTCTCCAGCGTGGCGAACTCGCTGAGGGTGTGTTCCTCGGTGACGGTCTCGCCGTCGTCGTCGGTGGTGGTGGTCTCAAACACGGTGCTGAGCAGGGTCTCTTTGGTGGGGAGGTCCCGCTCGTCCACGATGACCACGTCCATGTCCTGGTCGTCGATGGTGACGGTGACGGCGGTGGTCTCGGTGGTCAGGCTGGTGGCAATTTGGCTGTAGATTTGGGCGTTGGTCAGGCCCAGCTTCATGGCCTTGTCCCGGTCGATGACCAGGTGCAGGGTCTGGTCGGCGTCCTCCTGGTTGTTGGTGACCTCGGTGAAGCCCTCCTCCTGGGAGATGATGTCCACAAAGTCCTCGCTGATCTCTCGCAGGGTGTCCAGGTCGGAACCGTAGATGTTGATCTCCAGACCGCTGCCCAGCAGGGAGGACATGGAGCTCATGGCGGAGGCAGAGACCGTGACTTCCGCGCCCTCCACATCGGTCACCGCCGCCTCAATTTCGTCACAGATGGAATAAATTTGCTTCTCCTTGGTGACGCTGTCGTCGGGCAGGACGTAGAAGGTGTAGGTGCTGTAGTCGTCGCTGCTCAGCTCACTGGAGAGGAGCGAGGTGGCGTTGCCCAGGCCGCCCACGGTCTCCACGCCGTCCACGGTGAGAATTTTCTCCGTCAGCTCGTCGGCAATGGCAAAGCTGCTGTCCTTGTCGATATCCTCGTCCAGGGTGACGGTGACGGAAATTTGGTCGCTGGCCATGTCGGGGATGAGCACCATGCCCATCCGGGTGACACCGAAGATGGAGAAGGCCAGCAGCCCGATGGCGAGGCCCAGCGGCACCACCTTGTAGCGCAGGCAGAAGGTCAGCGCCTTGCCGTAGCCGCCCACCATGCGGTCAAAGAGGGGATGTTTGACATTCCGCACCTTCCGCAGCAGCACCGAGGCGATGGTGGGCACCACCGTCAGCGCCACCAGCAGCGAAGCCAGCAGGGCGAAGGTGATGGTCAGGGCGAAGGGCAGCATCAGCTCACGGGTCATGCCGGAGGTGAAAATCATGGGCAGGAACACGCAGATGGTGGTCAGGGTGGAGGCGATAATGGCGCCGTTCACCTGCTTGGCCCCCTGGACGGCGGCCCGGGGCGCCGACAGGCCCCGGTTGCGCAATCGGTAGATGTTCTCGATGACCACAATGGAGTTGTCCACCAGCATACCAATTCCCATCGCCAGGCCCGCCATCGACATCAAGTTCAGGCTGATGTCCGAGAAGTACATCAGCAGGATGGCCACCAGCACCGAGAAGGGGATGGAGAAAGCCACCACGATGGTGGGCAAAGCGTCCTTCAGGAACACCGTCAGCACGATGACCGCCAAAATTGCGCCATACACCATGCTGGTCAGGATGTTTTGCAGGAAGATACTGATGTAGTCGCCCTGATCCATCAGGGTGGAGATGTGCAGGCCCTCGTTTTCGGCCTCCAGCGTCTCGGCGGCGGCGTTGCACACCTTGGAGACTGCGCTGGTACCGGCGGTGCTGCCCTTGTAGACGGCCAGCACAATGGCCTCCTCGCCGTTGACCTTGGTGTAGCTCTCTCCAGCGTTGTCGATGACGGTGATGTCCGCCACGTCGGCCAGGCGCACGTCGCCCACCCCGTCCAGGCTGCACAGCAGCAGGTCCTCGATTTCCTCCAGGGAGGTCAGGCCGTCGCCGATTTTCAGCATCCACTGGTTGTCGTCCTCGTCGTCCACGTACCCGGCGGGCATGGAGAAGTCCTGGGCGTAGATGATGGACGCCAGGGTGCTGGCCTCCAGCAGGGAGTCGATGTTGGCGCTCTCCAGCGCGGTCTCCCGGGCCTCCTCATAGGATTCCAGGGCCTCGTCCAGCTGCTCCTGTCCGCTCTCGATGGTGCTCTGGGCAGAGGCCAGCTGGGCGCTGGCGCTGCCGAAACCCGCCGCCGCCAGAATCTTGCTGGCCTCCACGGTGGAGTAGCTGGCCAGGGCCTCGGAGACGGCGTCGCTGACCGAGTCGCACACCGCCTGGGCCGTGGCGATGGTCACGGTCAGGTTTTCCAATTCCGCCTCGATGTTGGGGATGCGGGTGTTCACAATTTCATCCAGCTGGCTCAGGTTCTCGGTGGTCAGCTGGGCGGCCACCTCGCTCTGGCCCTGCTCCTCCAGCAGGGCCACCGCGTTGGCCAGCTTGGTGGAGCCGCTGAGGGCTTCCTCCACCGAGCTGGGGTACTGGGACGCCAGCGTTTCCACAGCCTCCGTGGCCGCCTGTTCCGCCGCCAGCTGACAGGCCGCCCGGGTCGCGCTGGCGACGGTGTCGCCCATGGCGTCCAAAATCTCGTCCACGTTGTCCGCTGTAACGGTGGTGGTGGTCGTGGTCGTTTCCGAGGAATCGCCGCTGCTGTCGCCTGACCCGCTTGTAGCATCGCTCAATGTGTCCTGAGCGTCCACCAGGTTCTGCACGGCCTCCACCAAAACGCTCTCATAGGTCTCGTCGTAGATGGCCTGATAGACCTCGTCCCCGGAGACCGCCTCCTGGATGGAGGCGAAGAGGGCGTTCAGCTGCTCGTAGGAGTCGGTGATCCCCGCGTCCTCGTAGGCTTGCAGCTCCAACTGCAGGGCGGCCTGCTTCGCCTGCTCGCTGGCCAGCTCCGCCTCGTAGGCGGCCTGGGTGGCCAGGGCGGTGTTCAGCCCCAGAGTGGCCTCCCCCAGCTGGTCTGCGGTGTCGTTCTCCTGGTCCTCCAACTGGTCAATGCCGTCCTCTACCTCCGCTGCGGCCTCGTCCAGCTCCGCCTGGGCGTCCTCGATTTCCGCCAGGGCTTCGGCCAGCTGGTCGTCCACCTCCGCCAGCAGCTTGTTGTTGATGTCGTCAATTTTGTCCTGGTTCAGCCGCACTTCCACGGTCTGGTCCACCAGACCCATGGCCGTGACGGTGGAGACGCCCTCCTGCCGCTCGTAGTAGGGCACCACCGTCTCGTCCACGAAGTCAGACAGCTCGTAGATGTCCATCCCGTCGTAGCTGACGGAGACGTACTGGGTGGCCATCATGTCCATGGAGATTTCCATCACGTTGGGGGTGCCGCACTCGTCGGGCAGCGTGGTGGACTGAATGGCCTCGTTGACCTTGACCATGGCGGAATCCATGTCCGTGTCGTCCTCAAACTCCAGCATGATCATGGAGTAATTCTCCGCGCTGCTGCTGGTGACGTTTTCCACGTTGCTGACCGTCCCCAGGTTGCCCTCCAGCGGCTCGGTCACGTTGCTCTCCACCTTCTCCGGGCTGGCGCCGGGGTAGGTGGTGATGACGATCATGTAGGGCATACTCATGTCCGGCAGCAGGTCGGTGGTCATCCGGGTCAGGCTGACCGCCGCCAGCGTCAGGCAAAGAATCACCGCCACCAGGACGGTAAAGGGTTTTTTGACACATTGTTTGATCATGTTAAACGCTCCAAACCAAAAAGGGCCTGTTCTTCATTCTGCTCTATCATACCACAGCCGCCAGGAAAAGTCTGCCCAAACTTGGCGAAGGAAACAGTTTCTTTTTGCAACAGTTGCACAGTTGACTTGGTTGCTCCCCTTCTTTATAATATAGAGTACTGTGAGCAAATTGTAACGAGGGGAGCTGTGCCGCAATGGAACCGACGCAAATTCACCTGAGATTTTACCAGAGCATCGACCGCCTGCGCAGACTCAAGCGGGGGTTTGCGGACCGGCCCATGCGGTTTCCGGAGTTCCTGATGCTGACCGCCATCAACGAGTACCAAAAACAGCACCCCGACGTGCAGGGCATCTACGTCTCCGCCCTGGCGGACCATTTGGGGCTGGCGGTCCCCGCCGCCTCCAAGCAGCTGCGCAGCCTGGAACAGCAGGGGTGGCTGGTGCGGACGGTTGACAGAGCCAACCGCCGCAACACTTTCGTCTCCCTCTCGGAACAGGGCCAGCAGGTGCTGGCCCAGGAGGAATCCTTTTATCTGGAGATCAGCAGCCAGGTCTTTCAGCAGATGGGGGAGGAACGGTGCCTGTCTATCATCGACGGCATCTCCGATATGCTGGACCTGCTGGAGGAGACCTCCCGCCAACGGCAGGCACTAGAATGACCGAAACCGCCGCGGGACCCGTTGATTCAGGTTCCCACGGCGGTTCTTCCGTCGTTTGCAATTGTATCATACGCTCTGCTTGTTGGCTCCTATGCGTCTTTGTCCCTCAGCGGCCGGACCACCACTTTGTTGCCGCACCAGCGGAGAATCTGCACGCGGGTCCCCGCGGGAATGAACTGTTCGTCCTCCGAAATGCACCGACATTCCTGCAAATTCTTGCCCCGGATGCGGCCCACCGGCTGCTCCTCCGAGATGCCGATCGTCAGCAGCGCGATCCTGCTCCCGAAATAAATCTCAACGTTGCCATACATGCCGTCATTTTCCTGCGTCACCACCTGCCTGACGGCGCTGAACGCCATCGCCAGCAGGATGGTCGCCGCAAACGTGAGCAAATGCCGGTGGTCGAAGATCACCTGGCTGACGTGGGTGGCCAGGGAGTAGAGCAGCAGGAGCACCTGCCAGACGCAGTAGAGCAGCCACAGGACGCTTCCGATCAGGACAGTCCCCAGAACTGACCCGTCCGTCCGCAGCGACATCTGCCGCCAGTGGGTGGAGATCACGCCGGTTGCCAACAGCGCAAACGCCGTTACCATGAAGTACAACATGGCTTGTTCGCCCCTTTCGCCATGCGTAAAGCGCGTTTTCAGTTGTTGCGGTCGCTGTCCGTTGCATGGGCTCCACCCCCTTTCTTGAGTGCCCAAAAAGAAAGGAAACTTTACAAAAGTAGTATACCGTTTTTTCTAATTCCTGTCAAGGGTTTATTTGGCTTTTTCTGAAAATTTTGAGAGAAACTGTAAAAGTCTGCCGTTCCGCCTCTCGTATAGCGGCACAGAGCGAAAACACCGGCCTGACGAAACGTCGGGCCGGTGTCATTTTTGCTGTTCCCGGTTGGGTCAAAGTACCGAGTAGCCGTGTTCGTTGACGATGGCGTCCACGGGGATGTTCTGGGCGCAGTAGGGGCAGTTGCTGAAGTCGTAGGAGCGGTAGTCGGGCAGGTCGGCCAGGGTGAAGACCGAGTCCACGGGGATGCCGTTCTGGTTGGAGATCTTGGAGAAAATGGCCGAGACGCCCCGGGGGATGCCGCCGTAGAACCGGACGGTCTCGATGCCCTTATGGACGGTGTAGCCAGTGGAAGCGGAGGCCACCAGGATCACGCAGTCCCGGTCCTTGACCAGGGGCTTGATGTTGTCCCGCAGCAGCCAGCGGCCGCTGTTGCCGCTCTGCTCCGGCGTGATGACGGCGACTTCCTTCTTGGCATGGTTCCCCCACCCCACATGGGAGTCCACCAACTGCTCGGCCAGCATGGTGCCAATGACCTTGGTGTCGTCCAGGCAGAAGATGGTATCCACAGGGATGATGTTCTTATACTTCCGGGAAAGCACCTCGGCAATGGCTTTGGCCTCCCGGTAGATCATCAGTTTGTCGGTCATGTCCACATAGTAATTGATGTGGGAGTGGTTGGTAACAAAGTGGCCGGGAATCACTTTCAGCTGGATGTTTGTATTTTTGTTCCTCGTGTAAATCGAGATCGCGTCTTTTAGGGCCATATTGCACACCTCCGTCTTTCAAGATGGTAGTATTATATAACGATTCGCGCCAACAATCAAGCACTTTTGCAAAAAATAAGAGGGCAGGTGCTGAACTTTTTGTGAACATTGTGCAAGAGACCTGCACCCACCTTTTTTCTCTGACGGGCGGAGGCTGCGGGTGGCGGAATTTTTTTCGATTCCCCTCTTGACAGTCGCACCCTTTGGTGCTATACTCTCCTCAGTTAATCGAACGTTCGTTCTATTTTTCATCAACTGTTTTCTTTTTTTGCCATTTTGTCACCAAACGGTGTCATCAGTCGCAGAAGAACGGGACAGTCGCCTGTCCCGTTCCTGGTGGGAGATTGTGGATTCGAACCACAGTAGGCTTTCGCCAACAGATTTACAGTCTGCCCCCTTTAGCCACTTGGGTAATCTCCCATATGAAATTGGAGCTGGTGGACGGACTTGAACCCCCGACCTGCTGATTACAAATCAGCTGCTCTACCAACTGAGCTACACCAGCGGATTCTGTCCGGTTGCCTGTCTCGTTTCAGCTTGCTTATCATACCAGAGGAAGCGGCGATTGTCAAGATGTAATTTCGCTTTTTTCAAAAAAATTCGAGGAGGAACCATAAAATGAAAAAGAACCAACCAGCCTACCGCCTGGGACAGCGCCAGCGCCGCCAGATCGCCGTCTGCCTCAGTCTCATCGACCAGTGCCACGCCGGATGCCTGACCAGCAGCAGGCAGCGGGCGCTGGTCCAGATGCTGGAGCGGGAGCTGACCGGGCGGCAGCTGGACTACCTTCGGTACTATTATGCCGCCGCCATGACCCACGGCCAAATCGCCCGGCAGCTGGGGCGCAGCCCCTCCACCGTGTCCCGCGGTATCCTCCGGGCGGAGGCAAAGTTCCTCCAGGTGATGGAGCGGTGCCGCCCCTTCTGGGGGGACGGCTTCCTCGACGGATAGCGCGTGTTCACAGCACCACCGGCCCGGTGGTCCAGCCGGACCCGGCGGCGCTTTGCGCCAGCCCCGGCAGGCACAGCCGCCACAGGTCGGCCCCCCGCTGCTCCAGGGCGAAGAGCCGCTGGCCCTCGGCCTCCAGCCGCCGGGCGGCGGCGGGCTTGGTGAGGACGGGGACGGGGCAGGCGGTCTTCGCGCTGTGCAAGACTTCCTTCCCCCGGTCATTCAGGCCCAGCACCCGGACATAGGGCAGCCGCTCCGGGCGGTCGGCAGCGGTCATTCCCAAAAAGGCCCACAGGGCCAGCCGCCGGATGCGGGCGTGGGCATAGCGTTTGGTCTTGGCCAGGGCGTAAAATTCTTCAACAGAAGTGGCCCGCTGGGCCGCCCGATAGAGCCGATGCTCCAGCCCCTCGGAGCAGTCGGGCAGGGCGGCGAAGTCCTCCGGCCCCATCGTCCGCAGCCGATACAGCACCGCCCGCTGACAGTGCTCCAGCGAGGCGGGGGTCAGCCCCGCCTCCCACTCCCGCCGGAGAACGGGCCGGGCCGGGTCGGGGAGCTGCTCCAGCACCGGCTCCAGCTCTCCCGCCAGCAGCAGCCGCCGGAGGGCGGAGGCGGAGGTGTACCCCTCCCGGCTCTCCGGGGTATCGTGGCCGGGGCCGACCCGGGGGACGGCCACCGCCGTCATCTCCGCGCCCAGCCGTGCGATGGCGTCCAGATAGGCCACCCCCAGCAGGTCGTTGGGGCCGGTGAGAACGCTGGCTCCCGCCTCCCCCAACAGGGCGGCGGCAGCCCGCTGCCGGGCAGCGGCGTAGGAAAGGCCCCCGGCCAATTCTTTCCGCAGCAGCGTCTGGCAGTCCTCCCGCCGGAGGCACTCCGCCGCCCGTCTCAGGGCGACTGCGTCGCCGCTCTCGCTGCCGAAGACCAGGGTATCCGCCCCCAGGGCTGCCAGCGCCGACACGCCGCCTCAGGCAAAGCCCTCCGCCGAGGAAATGGCCCAGGGCAGGGGCAGCTCTACAATCAAATCCGCGCCGCAGCGCAGGGCCATCTCCGCCCTGGCCCAGGGCCGCAGGACCGCAGGGCCGCCCCGCTGGGTGTAATGCCCGCTGAGAGCCACCACCACCGGGGCCTCTGGCGCGATTTGCTTCGCCCGGG
Organism: Clostridiales bacterium; assembly: GCA_021203685.1. GTDB lineage: Bacteria > Bacillota > Clostridia > Oscillospirales > Oscillospiraceae > Onthomonas. The sequence goes on from JAJQAS010000243.1 coordinate 24,238, forward strand.
CCAGCAGGTGGGCGTGGCCCCGGTGGAAGGGGTCAAATTCCGCGACAATGCCAATGCAGGCCAT
>JAJQAS010000245.1 GCA_021203685.1 Clostridiales bacterium
GGGCGTGGCCCCGGTGGAAGGGGTCAAATTCCGCGACAATGCCAATGCAGGCCATAGGGCCTCCTTTCCCGCCGGGCGCAGGGACGATGTTTCCGTCCCGTTGCAATTCCTGTGTTATTTAGAACAATGCACAAAAAAAGCTCAAAAATTTTATGCAAAAGTGCTTGTGAGAACCGCCCGACTGTTGTATAATACTAATTTAGGTATAGTATACTCGTTTTGTCCCACCGGGGCAAGGGTTGCTGTAAATCTCGCCGCCCGGAGACGCCGGACGGCATAAGAACCAAAGGAGAGATGAACGATTATGAATATTCTGGTTATCAACGCAGGCAGTTCCTCGCTGAAATATCAGCTGCTGGACCCGGAGACCGGCGTCCTGCTGGCCAAGGGCCTGTGCGAGCGCATCGGCATCGACGGCCTGTTTACCTACAAGCCCCAGGTAGAGGGCAAGCAGGGTCTGTCCGCTGTGTCGGTGACCATGCCCACCCACTCCGAGGCCATCCAGGCGGTGCTGAACGCCCTGGTGGACGGTGAGAACGGCGTGCTGGCCTCCATGAGCGAAATTGACGCGGTGGGCCACCGGGTCGTCCACGGCGGCGAAGCCTTCGCCTCCTCCGTGCTGCTGACCGACGAAGTGCTCAAAGCCATCGAGGAGTGCAACCCCCTGGCCCCCCTGCACAACCCCGCCAACCTCATCGGCATCAACGCCTGCGCCGCCGTGCTGGGCGACAAGGTCCCCCAGGTAGCCGTGTTCGACACCTCTTTCCACCAGACCATGGACCCGGTGGCCTACACCTACGCCATCCCCTATGAGTATTACGAGCAGGACAAGGTGCGCCGCTACGGCTTCCACGGCACCTCCCACCGCTTCGTCTCCGCCCGGGCCGCCGCCATGCTGGGCAAGCCCATCGAGGAGCTGAAGATCATCACCTGCCATCTGGGCAACGGCTCCTCCATCGCCGCCGTCAAGAACGGCAAGTGCGTGGACACCACCATGGGCCTGACCCCCCTGGCCGGTCTGCCCATGGGCACCCGCGCCGGTGATATGGACGCCGGCGTCATGGAGTTCCTGATGAACAAGTACGGCTACACCATGACCGAGATGATGAACATCCTCAACAAGAAGTCCGGCGTGCTGGGCATCTCCGGCGTATCCTCCGACTTCCGCGATCTGGACGCCGCTGCCGCCGAGGGCAACCAGCGGGCCAAGCTGGCTGTTGACGTGTTCACCTACAGCGTCAAGAAGTACATCGGCTCCTACGCCGCCGCCATGGGCGGTGTGGACGCCATCGTGTTCACCGCCGGTGTGGGCGAGAACAGCCCCGCCCTCCGCGTCGCCATGACCTCCGGTCTGGAGTACATGGGCGTGGCCCCGCTGAACGCCGAGGCCAACCAGAAGCGCGGCGATGAGGTGGATGTCTCCGGCGAAGGCTCCCAGGTGAAGGTGCTGGTCATCCCCACCAACGAGGAGCTGATGATCGCCATGGACACCGCCGAGATCGTGAAGGCGCTGTAATTCCTTCTGTTCACAAAAAAGTTTTCCCTTTGAATCAGCCTTGTCAGTAGTTGCAGCGTGAAACCCCTCCACCATGCTTCACAGGGGAGGCAAGAGGGGTGGTCAGTTACTGACACGCAGTACTTTGTGAAAAACTTGTACTGTACTGAGAAAAGGAATCCTCAGAACAATTTTGCCCCCTTCCGCCAGCGGCGGGAGGGGGTGTTTCGTCTGTAAAAAAACGGTTCAGATCCGCATTTTTAATGCACTTTTTATCTGTTTCCCGCTATTTCTTCAGGAAGCGCTGTTACAATGGGTTTTATTCACTCCGAAACGAGGTCTCCCCCATGAAACAGCTCCTGCTCCGCCGTCCGCTGCTGCTGACGGCCCTGTACATCCCCGTCTACCTGCTGTGGTTCTCCTGGCTCCAGCAGCGCACCGTTCGCCACGTCTGGGTGTCCGCCCGGCTGGACGACTGTATTCCCTTCTGCTCCGCGTTTGTGGTACCCTATCTGCTGTGGTTCCTGTTTGTGGCGGGGACGGTGCTGTATTTCCGCCGCTGGCCGGAGGAATGTCTGCGGCTGTGTGTGTTCCTCTACGCCGGGATGACGGTTTGCCTTATGGTTTACACCCTGTTCCCCAACGGGCAGCTGCTGCGCCCGGCGGCCATGCCGGACGACAGCCTGTGTACCCGGCTGGTGTTCCTGGTCTACCAGATGGACCCGGCGGTGAACTCCTGCCCCAGCATCCACGTTTACAACACCCTGGGGGTATGGAACGCCATCTCCCGCGCCCCCGCCCTGCGGGGGAGGCCGCTGGTGCAGGGCCTGGCCGGGATGCTGTCGGTGTCCATCATCCTCTCCACCCTGTTTTTGAAGCAACATTCGGTGGTGGACGTAGCTGCCGCAGCGTTGCTGGCGGCGGCGATGGAGCGGGCGGTTTACGGCGGTCTGCGCCTGCCCCGCCGGGCAAAGGCGGCGCAAATCAGCGGGTAGGGGCAGACCAGCCACTAACCACTAGCAACTAGCCACTAGTCACTAATTTTCCCCTGCTCCCGCAAAATCTCCTCCACCAGGGCGACGCACTCGTACACCATGCCGTCGCAGTGGGCCTTTTTGTCGGTGTTGCCCTTGTCCCGGTCCAGCTTGAGCAGCTGGGCGCACTCGATGCGGTTCTCGTGGTTGGCCCGGAGCCGCCGGAAGTAAGCGCCGACGGTTTTGCCGTCCTCTACCCCGTAGAGGCCCAGCACCATCAAGCCGCCGGTGATGGCGCCGCAGACGCTGCCGCACTTCATGCCGGAGCCGAAGTTGGAGGAAAGGCGCAGCGCCAGCTCCCGGTCCAGCCCCGCCTCCTCCGCGAAGGGCAGCAGCACCGACTGGGCGCAGTTGTAGTGGGGGGAGACGGTCTCCCGGAAGGCTTTGGCCCGTTCGTAATAAATGCTCATGGTAGATTTCTCCTTTTGCCATAGATTCAAGTCCCGTCTATTGTATCAGCTTCCCCGGCGCCTGTCCACAGGCCGGGGAGGTGTTTTTTTGTGGGGGCTGCGGCAAAAAAGAGAAAGGGAACTGCATTGCTGCGATTCCCTTCCCTTACGGTCTGGCTCTTTGGCGGGTGTGCCTGTCCCCGCATCTCTTGCTAACCCCCACGAGGAGGTGTGTGGCGACACTAAAATCTCCACCTCAAAGAGCCAATTTATCGAGTGAAGGGCCGCCAACAAGCGGCCCCTTTTAGCGGGCTGTTTGGCAGGCGTCCCGTGTCTCCTGCATCTCTCGGGTCTCCCCTGTCGGTACCAGCGGCGTGTGGTTGGGACGAAATCTACCACCTCAAACAGCTTTTGCTATGGGAACATTATACCAGCGTTTCTCCCCTTTTGCAACCGCCTCCGTCCACAGCTCTCCCGTCAAATTCTTCGCCCATCCGCACATTTTTAATCCAACTTTAAGGACAAATCCGCCCAAACCTGCTATACTACACTTATCAAACTATCCCCCGGACAGGAGCGCCCCATGAGAATCACCGCAGAAAAAGTAGAACACCTGCAAGCCCTGACCGGGCTGCCCCGGGAACAGGCCCAGGCGGCGCTGAACGCCGCCGGCGGCGACCTGCTGGAGAGCCTGCTGCTGCTGGAGCGGGCGGGGCTG
>JAJQAS010000115.1 GCA_021203685.1 Clostridiales bacterium
GAAGGCGAAGGGATCGATGACGAAGGGAACGTTGCGCAGGTTGGGCTGCATGGCGCGGCCGCCGCACATATTGGCCATCTGGTGGCCCACCTTCATCTTGCCGTCGCCGTGGGTGCGCTTGCCGTTGCCGCACCACAGGTCGATGGAGATGTTGGCGCCGCCGGGGGTCTTGAACCAGATGCCGGTGCAGCCCAGCCACCACATGGCCACGTTGCCCGGCTGGACGACTTCGTTCTCGATGTCCTCCACCAGCCAGGTCCCCCACTCGGGGAAGGTGCTCATGATCCATTTTTCGCGGGACATTTCAGATACTTTGCTCATAATGCTCCTCCTGTATGCGGCGACCAGATGCCGAGTTTATGTTTTTTTGCTTCAGTGAAACAACCGATCACGTAAAATCGCTCCAATTGCAAGTCTTTTATGGTTCAATTTTTTCGGTTGTTCGCTCAAAAATGGCCGTTTGAAGTGAAAATTCAGGAATTTGACGAAAACATTTTTGTAAATTAGAGAAAAAATAAGACCATATAATGCCTTGTTTTGAACTTTTATATGTTTTATTTTTGATTTTAGATGTGCGCTCTTCGGCAAAACGCCGAAATTTTTTGAGACCGTTTTCAAGAAAGAAATCAGAAAAAATTGAAAAAAGCCCTTGAAATTGCAAATATGACCGTATATAATACAAATGGTTGACAGAGAAAAGTCTTTTCGTTTTATGTTCGATTTAATGTTTTGTTTTGTGTTCGATTTTATGTGCGCAATTCGTTAAAATGAACAATAGCGTCTGGTTTTGCCAGATTTTCAGGCTTTTCGGCAACTTTCCTGCAACAATGTCACTTTTACCGGCCAAAACATCAGGACAAAACCACAAGAAGGAAGGATGAGCGCTTTTATGAAACCCTATGCGATCGGACTCTACGAGAAGGCCATGCCCAAGACGATGGACTGGCGCTCCAAGCTGGAATGTGCCAAAGAGTGCGGCTACGATTTCGTCGAGATCAGCATCGACGAGACCGACGACAAGCTGGCCCGGCTGAAGTGGACCGCCCAGGAGCGGCTGGAGCTGGTCAGCACCATGTATGAGGTGGGACTCCCCATCCGCAGCATGTGTCTCTCCGGCCACAGGAAGTACCCCTTCGGCTCCGCCGACCCCGCTGTCCGGGCCAGGAGCATGGATATCATGGAGAAGGCCATCCAGCTGGCCGATGACCTGGGCATCCGCATCATCCAGCTGGCCGGTTACGATGTCTACTATGAGGAGGGCACCGCCGAGAGTGAGCGACTGTTCCGGGAGAACCTGGCCAAAGCCACGCTGATGGCCTCCGCCAAGGGCGTCCTGCTGGGCTTCGAGACCATGGAGACCGAGTTCATGAACACCACTGAGAAGGCCATGAAGTACGTTGACCTCATCGACAACCCCTATCTGGGAGTGTATCCCGACTCCGGCAACCTGACTAACGCCGCCAAGACCTATGGCACCAGCGTGTTGGACGACCTGGAGACCGGCCGGGACCACATCGTGGCCCTTCATTTAAAGGAAACCGTCCCCGGCAAGTTCCGTGAGATCCCCTTCCTGACCGGCCATGTGGACTTTGAGGCGGCCATCGCCAAGGCCTGGAGCATGGGCATCCGCCGCTACGTCACCGAGATGTGGGACGTGGGCAGCCCCACCTGGAAGGATGACATCAAGTTCGCCTGCGCCAGCATGAGCACCATTCTGGACAAACAGTAATGGATGAGCTGTTAGCTTTTAGCTCTTGGCTATTAGCTTGGCAGTTCTTACCGATTCGCTCTGTGTTTTGGATTACAGCTCCCTATTAACTGCTCCCTATCAACAGCGTTTCGTTCTTAGCACTTTGTTTCTTATTTGCAGCACCTGACTAACAGCTAACAGCTAACGGCTAATAGCTCTATATCAAGGAGGTACATTTCAATGAAGGTCGAAAAGAAAGTCATCGCCAACCTGACCAAATGCTATTCCATCGCGCCGCTGAGCTACCACGGAAAATCCTGTTTCCTGGTGGCCGCCGAGAAGCAGGACCCCTGCTACCTCTTCTCTGAGGACGGCACCAAGCTGGAGACCGTCTGGGAAGGGCCTGGCGGCGTCATGACCATGGTGCAGGTCCCCGGCTCCGACGGCCAGTTCCTGGCCACCCGCAAGTTCTACGGCCCCAACGACGGCGCAGACGCCAGCATCGTCATTGCCACCCCCAAGGCGGAGAACGACTGGGAGATCCGTACCCTGCTCAACATCCCCTTTGTCCATCGGTTCGGCATCCTGAACCGGGCCGGCGTCAACTATCTCATCGCCTGCTGCCTGAAATCCGGCCATGAGTACAAGAACGACTTCCGCTTCCCCGGCGAGGTCTACGGCGCGGTGCTGCCCAAGGATCTGTCCGCCTTTAACGACGACAACCAGCTGGAGATGACCCTGCTCCAGGACGATATGTTGAAAAACCACGGCTTCTCCGTGTTCCAGCACGGTGGCCACGACGCGGCGCTGGTGGGCTGCGAGGAAGGCTCCTTCATCTTCGATCCCCCCATGGTGCCCGGCGGCGACTGGGTCGTCACCAAGGCGCTGGACATCCCCACCAGCGACTCTGTGCTGATGGACTTCGACGGCGACGGCAAGCCGGAGCTGGGCGTCATCAGCGGCTTCCACGGCAACAGCCTGACCATCTACCACCTGAACGAGCACGACCACTATGTCCCCCAGTGGAAGTATCCCGCCCCCGAGGCCGACACCGAAATGCTTCATGCCACCTGGGCTGACACCATCCTGGGCAAGCCCACCTGGATCGTCGGCTGGCGCAAGGGCACCAAGGACACCATCGCCATCACCTGGGACGCCGAGGCCGGGAACTACAAAACCGAGTTCATCGACCGGAACACCGGCTGCGCAAACGCCATGCACTTCGTCAACGCCGCCGGGCAGGACGTGATCGTGGGAACCAACCGGGAGATCAACGAGGTGGCCCTGTACACTGTTACGGAGTAAGAAAGACCAATTCCTGTCGTACCCTAAATTTGTGCATTGGATTTGTACGATTCCCCTTGAATTTGTATTGGATTGTTCTTGTAATAACCTCCGAAATTGAGCACATTTCAAACTATTTCAGAAGAATCTGTTGATTTATGGACGGCACTTTGCTAAACTATATTCATAAGCCCGGGGAGCGTCGGGGCGCTCCCTTCACCGAATGACTGACAGGAGGAGAAATTTATGCTGGAAGAACTGAAAGTTCAAGTTTACGAGGCCAACATGGAACTGCCCAAACGCAACCTGGTCACCTACACCTGGGGCAACGTCAGCGGCATCGACCGGGAGAAGGGCCTGTTCGTCATCAAGCCCTCCGGCGTGGAGTATGACGAGCTGAAGCCGGAGGACCTGGTGGTCATGGACCTCCAGGGCAACAAGGTGGAGGGCGAGATGAACCCCTCCTCCGACACCAAGACCCACCTGATCCTCTACAACGCATTCCCGGAGATCGGCGGCATCGTCCATACCCACAGCCCCCACGCCGTGGCCTGGGCCCCGGCCCGACGGGCCCGCCCCCCCGAAGGCACCACCCACGCCGCCAACGTCTCCGGCCCCATCCCCCTCCCCCGGGACCAGGCCCCCGAGGA
>JAJQAS010000234.1 GCA_021203685.1 Clostridiales bacterium
GCCACGCCGTTGACGGCGAAGCAGGTGGCCACGCACAGGTTGGCCATGCGGACGTCGCCGTCCCAGACGATGGCCAGCTCCTGGGCCTTGTTCTCGTCCCCGTGGAAGAAGTCCCGGACACGGCGCAGGTACCGCTCGTTGATCTCGCAGATAATCTGCCAGCAGCGGGGCACCAGCGACTCCACCAGGGCCTGGGGCCAGTGCTCCAGCGCCTCGGCCAGGACGGTGTGGTTGGTGTAGGCCACGGTCTTGCAGACGATGTCCCAGGCTTCGTCCCAGCCCAGGTAGTGCTCGTCCATCAGGATGCGCATCAGTTCGGGGATGACCAGGGTGGGATGGGTGTCGTTGATCTGGATGACGTGCTTCTCCGCGAAGTTGGAGAGGGTGCCGTACTGGGCCAGGTGCTTGCGCACGATGGACTGCACCGTGGCGGAGACGAAGAAGTACTGCTGCTTCAGGCGCAGGCTCTTGCCCTCGTAGTGGTTGTCGGCGGGATAGAGCACCTTGGCGATGACCTCGGCGTTGGCGGCGCTCTCCACGGCCTTCAGGTAGTCGCCGGAGGAGTAGTAAGACATATCCACCGGGGCGGGGGACTTGGCGTCCCACAGGCGCAGGGTGTTGACGTGGTTGGTACCGTAACCGGCGATATTCATGTCCATGGGCACGGCCATGACCTCGGTGCCGCCGATGTAGTCCACCTTGAAGTGGCCCAGGTCGTCCTGGGACTGCACCACGGAGCCGCCGAAGCGGACGGTCTCCACCTCATCCCGCTTGGGCACCAGCCAGGCGTCGCCCATGTCCAGCCAGTCGTCGGCCAGCTCGATCTGCTTGCCGTCCACGATCTTCTGTTTGAAGATGCCCAGCTGGTAGCAGATGGAATAGCCGGTGGCGGGGATGTCCAGGGTGGCCATGGAGTCCATATAGCAGGCGGCCAGGCGGCCCAGGCCGCCGTTGCCCAGACCGGCGTCCGGCTCCAGCTCGAAGATCTCGGCGTGGTCGAAGCCCATCTCGTCGATGGCGTCCTTCAGCTCGTCCAGAATGCCCAGGTTGTAGGCGTTCTTCATCATGGAGCGGCCCACCAGGAACTCCATGGAGGGGTAATGGACCTCACGGGCGCTGGACTTCCGGGTGACTTCCTTGGTGTCGATGTGGTTGGCGGACATGATGTCCCGCAGCACCATGGCACAGGCCTTGAACATATGCACCTTGGACGCCTCTTTGATGGTGCGGCCAAAGTTGCGGCGCAGCTTGCCCTCGATCAGGGCGCAAAGCTCATATTTGGAATATTCACGCATAAAAATTCCTCCAAAAATTCATTGACAGAAGGTAAATTTACAATTTGTTTGCGTTTCAGCCCAAAAGGGGCTGCTACCCGCCATTTTACCATGCTGTGGGTGTTCTGTCAATCTTTGCGCCGTCAAAAGCCGGTCCTGATGCGCTGAAAAAGGGAGCACCTTTTCGGCGCTCCCTTGTGGAAAATTACCGTTTTTCAGATAAACAGTGGCTTATTCCGCGCTGATCTTCTCGTAAATGGACAGATACTCCTTGGCGGACTTATCCCAGCTGAAATCGGTGGTCATGCCGCGCTTCATCAGGGCGGTCCAGGCGTCCTTGTCGGAGAAGTACAGGTCCACGGCCCGGTTGATGGCGTTGAGCATGTCGTCGGCGTTGATGTTGCCGAAGGTGAAACCCAGGCCCTCGCCGGTCTCGGGGTTGTAGGAGGGGACGGAGTCCTTGAGACCGCCGGTGAGACGGACCACGGGGACGGTGCCGAACCGCATGGCGAACATCTGGGTCAGGCCGCAGGGCTCCGCCACGGAGGGCATGAGCATGATGTCGGCCCCGGCATAGATCTTGGTGGACAGGGCGGCGGCGTACTTGATGTTGGCGGAGACCCGGCCGGGGTACTGCTTGGCGGCGTTGCGGAAGAACTCCTCGAAGCCCCACTCGCCGGTACCCAGCACCACGAACTGCACGTCCTGCTCCATGATGCGGTGGAAGACGTTGGTGATGAGGTCGTAGCCCTTATGCCCCACCAGACGGGAGATGCAGGCGATGATGGGCACGTCGGGGTCGACGTTGAGGCCCAGTTCCTTTTGCAGCGCGGCCTTGCACTCGGCCTTGCCGGTCAGGTCGTCGGAGGAGAAGTTGGCGGCGATGATGGTGTCGGTGGCGGGGTCGTTGGCCTCCATGTCCAGTCCGTTGAGGATGCCGGTCATCTTGTAGTAGTTGTCGGTGACGACGCCCTCCAGCCCGTGGGCGTAGAAGCTGTATTGCAGCTCGTTGGCGTAGGTGGGGGAGACGGTGGTCACGTAGTCGGAGGCGTAGATGGCGCCCTTCATCAGGTTGACGTCGCCGTAGTAGCTCAGCAGCTTCTCGTTGAAGTGGCTGGAGTCCAGACCAAACACGTCCTCCATGATGGAGCGGCCAAAGCGGCCCTGATACTCGATGTTGTGGATGGTGTAGACGCTCTTGGCGTTGGCCAGCTGGGGCACGACCTTCTTGCTGTCGTTCAGGTAGATGGGCACCAGAGCGGTCTCCCAGTCGTTGGCGTGGATGATGTCGGGAGCCCAGTCGATTTGAGCGGGGACTTCCACGCAGGCCTTGGAGAAGTAGGCGAAGCGTTCGCCGTCGTCATAGTGACCATAGAGGCCGTTGCGCTTGAAGTAGGTCTCGTTGTCCACAAAGTAGTAGGTGACGCCGCCGCGGTCCAGCTGGAACAGGCCGCAATAGGAGGAGCGCCAGCCCAGACGGAAGTAGAAATACTTGACGAAGGTCATCTGGCTGCGCCACTGGTCGCCGATGCCGGCGTACAGGGGCAGGATGACGCGCACGTCGTTGTCCATTGCGGCCAACGCGGGGGGCAGGGACGCCGCCACGTCGGCCAGACCGCCCGTCTTGATGAAGGGGGCGACCTCCGAGGATACGAAGAAGATTTTCATGGTACATGCCTTCCTTTCGCTGATAACTGAAGAATGAAACGGTTACACAAGGGCAAAGCAGGAGCCGACTTGCGCCGGCCCCTGGCAGAGCTAGGTAGGAAACAGCAGCGCCTAAATATAGAAGTTTAGACCTTGCTGTTCTTGGCGATGGGCAGCGGGTAGTTCTGGTGTCCGGCCAGCGGGGAGTTGGCGGAGAAGGTGACGCCCTTGTCGCCGATGATGTAGTTGAGGCTGGCGTTCTCGCCCACCACGCAGTCCTTCATCAGGATGGAGTTCTTCACCACGGCGCCCTTGCCGACCTTGACGTTGTGGAAGATGATGGAGTTCTCCACGGTGCCCTCGATGATGCAGCCGTCGGCGATGAAGGAGTTCTTCACCGCGCTGCCGGGGGCGTAGTAGGTGGAGGCGTCGGTGCGGTCCTTGGAGTAGATGGGACGCTCCGGCGTGAACAGGTCGGCCACCACCTCGGGCTTGAGCAGGTCCATGAACCGGGCCAGATAGGAGGGGATGGAGGTCAGCCGGGCGGCGTAGTTGTCGAAGATGTAGGGGACGATCTTCAGCTTATCCTTGTTGGGGATGAGGACGTGGCGGGAGAGGGAGTACTGGTTGTGGGCGGCGCAGTCCTTGACGCTGCGGCTCAGGAACGCCTTGGACATGATGTAGATGTTCAGGCA
>JAJQAS010000140.1 GCA_021203685.1 Clostridiales bacterium
CGGGATTCAATATACAAAGGGCTGTCAGTTGATAAAAAATGATTTTTTTCTACGGCGTTTTTTTAAGCAGTTCGCACATCTTCGGTCGTCGCAGTGTCAGTTTCTTCCTGTGCTTCCACGATGGCGTCTCCCTCATCGGCGGCAGCGGTGTCAGTGTCGTCTGTGACAGCGGTCGTCTCCTCCTCGGCGGCGGTTTCGCCCTCGTCAGTGGCAATGGCTGCATCTTCCTGGACGGGTTCCTCTGTGGCGGTGTCGGTGTCGTCTGTGGCGGTCACCGTCTCCTCGCCCCAGTCGGCGGCCTCGTCCTCGTCCACCAATTCCACGGCGGTGTCGATGGTGATGGTGGCTTCGTCCAGCACCTCGCTGTATCCCTTATAGACGGTCAAATCCATCGTGAAGGGCATCAGCACCGTCCAGTCGAAGGTCTCCTCCTCCCAGTCATAGGAGTCATAATACTCCTCCGTCTCCGGATCATAGATGTCGTCCTGGTCGATGTAGATGTAAAAAGCCTTCTTTGCCCCGGCGCTGACTGTCTCGTAGAGGGTGGCGGCCATCTCCTGCCCATCGGAGAGCCGGAACGCATCGCCATCCAGAGTGACGGACTTGCTGCCGGTGTTCTCCGCATAGAACTGCAATTTGCCATAGCTGCTGTACCGCTCCTGCTTCAGTCCGCCGAAGGTCAGGGTGACGCCGTTGCCCTCGTAGAGGACATCCCCCGGCAGCTCCTCGTCCGCCAGTTCACCGGTATAGGCGGAGGTCTCCAGCGTGGCGGTGAAGGCGTCGATGGTGTTGTAGTTGTCGTCCCACAGCTCACAGGTCAGGGTGATGGTCTGGATGCTGTCCAGCTCCATCCCCGCGTCCTCCGGGTAGAAGGACACATACTCCCGGCCCATGCTGTTCTTGCTGACGTTCATCCAAAGAACGCTGTCCAGCTCCCAGCCGTTGGCCTGGACACTGCTGGACCACAGGGTCACTTCGTCGCCGGTGCTGTTTTCCAGCCGGAGCCACAGGCGGCAGGAATCTGTGCTCCCCTGCACCCCAAGGGCTGTCACCATGATGCCGTTTTCGTCGTAGATCACCGTCTGCTCCCGGGTGACGCCGACGTCCATGGTGTAATCCACGGTGGTGTAGCCGTTGGCCTCGTCCATCGCGGCTTTCAGCTCCTGCTTTTCGCTGCTGGCGCAGCCCGCCAGCGCCAGGCACAGGGCGGCGGACAGAAACAGGGAAATCAAGCGTTTCATTTCGGTTCTCTCCTTTGGGGTGGTTTCTTTCCTGTTACCGTTACTCTAACACAACCTGCCCAAAAAAACAATCGCACCAACATTTAGTTGGATTAAAATTTGATGAAAACGAAAAAAACATTTTTAGCGTATTTTCTTGCATTTCAGCATATAAAACGCAAAACACAAGAACAAATAAGACGAATTAAGCCGAGCTAAGAACGCCTATTTTCTGAGCGGTTGCTTCACGGTTGCTGACCGGTTCAGCAAAATTTTTCGGAACTTTTCAACCCATTTTCTCCATCGCGTCGGAGATGGTTTCCACAGTGGGGCGGATGTAATGCTGCACGTCGGTCTTATAGTCGGTGTGGCCGAAGATGGCGAGCATCAGCTCCGGGCGCATCCCGGACTTTGCGGCCATTGTCTCCGCCGTCCGGCGGGTAGCGTGGGGCGTCAACTCTCGGATACCGACAGCGCGGCAGCAGGGGGCGAAATACTTTTGCCGGAACGCGCCTGTGGACATCTGCCGTCCGGTGGCGGGGTCAGCGAAAATATAGGGGCAGCCACGGTCAGCCCAGCGCTCCACAATGGGCCGGACAGGTTTGGGAATGGGGACGGTGCGGTTCTTCCCTGCCGCAGTTTTGACGCCGCCGGTCAGCGTCCAGGCGTCCCGGTCAAAGTCCTGCTGCCGGAACTGCACCACCTCCCCTACCCGCCAGCCGGTCCAGCACATGAAATAGACCACGTCGGCGAAGGGAACGGTATCCACGGCCTGCCGCAGCTTCTCCACCTCCAACTCGGTGAAGGCGTCCCGGATCACGCGCTCTTTGCGGGGCAGTTCGATGAACTTCGCATAGTTGCGCCGGAGGATGTCGTTCTTCTCCCCGTAGTCGCAGATGGCGGTGAGTACGATCTTGATGTTGTTCAGGGTGCTGGCGGACATCTCCCGGTTGTTGTCGATGACCTCCTGCATGGAATCGGTGCGCAAGGTCCGCAGGGGCCAGTTCTCCATATAGCTGCATTTCTTCCAGGCGGCGGAATAGGCGGCCACAGTGGAGGCGCTTTTGCTTTGTTCCACCTTGCGAATAAACACCCGCCAGGCGTCGCCCACGGTGAGGTTGTATTTGTCCGTCGGGGCCTGGTTGAACTGCTCCAGGGCGGCGCGGGCCTCTGCTTTTGTGGCGTAGCTGCCTAACTGCTGCCTGACAGCCCGCACAACGCCGTCTGTGCCCTCCTGATACCGGGATGGAGACACGGCCACCCACGGCTTTGCGTGCGCTCCTGCGCGCCGGTACACGCTGCCGGAGCCGTTGGCACGCTTGATACTTTTTCTTGCCATGATGAAAATTTCTCCTTCCAATTCCCCCGGAATGGGGGTATAATGAAAGGGTAGTAAGCGTCTGTCAAACTTTTACTACCCCTTGAACCGCTTCGGTGTTGGTCGCACCGGGGCGGTTTTTGTGTTTCAAATGGCCAAATGTTTGGCGGTCTACCCCTGCGGTTGTATCTCGGAATCAAAGAAGTCATACAGATAATCCATGACCCCGTGGGCGGCCTGGATGGTGGCAATCATCAGGTAATCCATATCACAGTCCGCGAAACGAATATCATACCCGGCCCGGCGAATCAGCAGCGTAAAGAACAGCCGCTGTGTGCGTCCGTTTCCCTCACGGAAGGGGTGCAGCAGGTTCAGGTCATTGTAAAATTCCGCTGTCTCCCTCACGAACTCCGACCGGGAAAGACCACGAAACTCGTTCATTTCCTGGAGCCGCTGGAATTTCAGCGTCCCAGAGCGTTCCAGCGAAGCCGCTGCCGTGAAGTGTGTCCCCTTCTTGCTGAGGTCAACTGTCCGGAGCGTACCGGCCCAGTCGTATAGATCCTGAAACAGTGTCCGGTGCAGGCCACGATAAAAATCAAAGGTGAAGGGCTGGCCGTTCTCCGCCTGTTCGATCTCCACCGAGCGAAGGGTCACGGCTACCTTTTCCGCCTGATCCAGTGCCTCCTGATTTTTCAGCCCCAGCTTATTCACAAGCACTGTGGTTCCCGGATAACAGCTATCCTCTGAGGCCGTAATGGAATAGGCCATATCACGCCTCTTGATAGCGCTCTTTCAGCGCTTGCAGATAGTCAGCCAGGGACAGTCTGCCCTCCAGAATGGCGGCCACAGTCTCCATCTGTGCGTCTGTCAAAGCCAGCCCCTCCATAGCGGAGGAAGCAGCGGCGTTTCGCAGCGCCTGTCTGGTGTTTTCGGTCATGGGTAGTTCCTCCTTTACGCCATTTTATCGTCTCGCCCATCGGATGCTGAAAACCCGTCCGGCGTTTTCTTCTTGTAAACAGGATTGCCCAGCAGATCGTCTGAGTAGTCCGCCAGCTTTTGCAGCCCCTGGGCGTTGAGC
>JAJQAS010000113.1 GCA_021203685.1 Clostridiales bacterium
CCGGAGACTGTAACCCATGTCTCTTCACAGGTGTTACCCATGTGTCTCTTGACACTTTGGCCGCCCCTACACATATGCAGCAGAAAATGGAACCGCGTGCTTTCCCTTTTTTCTTTTCGTGAAAGGAATTTAATCAGATTTTTAAGAAATCCCCCCCTTGCGGGAATTCCTGTTTATAGTATAATAGATGCTAACGTACAGAGAGCGCAGGATGCGGGAGTCGCTCCCGCTTTTGGAGATAGAGGAGGGCCCAATGAACGATTACCACAACAATAAACCCCCACACATCCCCTGGGGGCTGATCATCGCCGGCTTCATCGTCTTTTGGCCGGTGGGACTGGGTCTGCTGGTCTATAAGCTGGCCACGGAGAGCAGCAACAAGCAGCAGCGCCCCAACTGGGAGGAAGCTCTGGACGACTTTGCCGACGATGTCCACGTCATCGGCGATAACTTCAAGGAGGACTTCCAGCGGGAGTTCAGCCGCACCCGGGCCTTCACCCGGCAAAGCCGCTTCTCCAACCCGCGGACGAGCAGCTCCTACCAGCGGAACTATACCGGCACAGAGTCCCGGCAGAGCCGGAAATCCCAGAAGAAACCCGCCAAAATCAAGGACGGCAAGCTGCTGACCGCGCTGGGGGCCATCCTCGGCGTGGGCGGGCTGATCGCCAGCCTCAATTCCCTGATTTTCTGGCTGCCCTATTACCCCCTCTACGCCCTCCAGGACGCAATGGCCCCCTTCCTCTGCGCCGGGGTGGGCGCAGGGATGTGCGTGTGGGGCCAGTTCAAACACCGGAAGGCCCGCCGCTTCCGCAAGCTGCTCAACCTCATCGGTGACCACAAGCAGATCGACATCCGCACCCTGGCCGAGGCCATGCCGTGCAGCTACAACCGGGCCTGTGACCTGGTGCAGGACATGGTGGACGACGGCCTGTTGGGACCCAAAGCCTACATCGACATGTCCACCGGCTACCTGGTGCTGGATGGGCGTGGGGTGACACAGAAGCCCAAGCCGGAACCGAAGCCCGAGACTCCGGAGGAAGCCCGCTCCAACGACGAGTCTGTGCTGGCGCAGATCCGCCGGATCAATCAGGCCATCCCCGACCCGGTGCTCAGCCGGAAGATCGACCGCATCGAGGAGATCACCGGCCACATCCTGGACTACCAGAAGCGCCACCCGGAAAAGGCCGGGGAGCTGCACCGGTTCCTGAACTATTACCTGCCCACCACGTTAAAAATCCTCAACGCCTACGCCGAGCTGGACCGCCAGGGCGTGGACGGGGCCAACATCTCCGCCACCAAGGAACGCATCGAGAACATGATGGACCTGGTGGTGGAGGGCTTCGAGAAGCAGCTGGATAAGCTCTTCGAGGGCGACATGATGGACATCTCCTCCGACATCTCCGTCATGGAGAAAATGCTCAGCCGGGACGGTCTGGCCGGGGGGATGAAAATGCCCAAAGCGGAGGAGGCGGAGAAGTCCGCCGACCCGGGTATTCGCCTGACCCTGGACCCGGAGGGGACGGTCTCCCAGACAAAGGCCAGCGCCGCCGCCCAGGGAGACGCGACTTCCTCTGAACAGGACGCCGCTCAGCCCTTCCCCCAGTCCTTTTCCCAGTACGCCGAGGACCCCTTCCCCACCCGGCGGGACACCACCACCGACGCCTCCTGGGCCGACGGTTTCTACCGCCGCACGAAAGACGATTTGGACAGCGAATAAACGTTCGCCCTATTGCCGCGCCCGCGCTGTGCGGGCGCGGCTTTTTCTGCCCGCGGCCCGGCATAATGCGCCGGGGGCGGGCATATCCTGGGGCTGTTGAGGCCGTATCCGGCGCAATTTTCGGTCAAAAAAGCACCCTTTCCACAAAAGCGACAGATTTTGTGTATATTTAGTCTTCGAACTTCATAAAAAATTCAAAAAAAAGGGCTTGCAAAATGCCGCAGGGTGAGCTATTATAATAGCGAACTGGCACTCAGAAGAAAAGAGTGCTAATTCCCTCAACTTATTTACAACCCATCTTTTTCTTTATAAGGAGGCAATTCCAAATGAAACTCAAACCCCTCTCTGACCGCGTGGTCCTGAAAATGGTCGAAGCGGAAGAAACCACAAAAGGTGGCATTATCCTCACCGGCTCCGCCAAAGAAAAGCCCGAAGTGGCCGAAGTTGTGGCCGTTGGCCCCGGCGGCATGGTGGACGGCAACCAGGTCGAAATGACCGTCAAGGTGGGCGACAAGGTCATCACCGGCAAGTACTCCGGTACCCAGGTGAAGATCGACGGCGAGGAGCTGACCGTCGTCCGGCAAAGCGACATTCTGGCAATCGTCGAATAATTCTGCTAAAAAAATCGCCCAATTTTTTCTCTCTCACTTACTTGGAGGTAATGCGTTATGTCTAAACTCATCAACTACGGCGAGGAAGCTCGCCATACGCTCCAGGCTGGCGTAGACCAGCTGGCCAACACCGTCAAGATCACCATGGGCCCCAAGGGCCGCAACGTGGTTCTGGGCAAGAAGTACGGCTCCCCCCTCATCACCAACGACGGCGTCACCATCGCCAAGGAGATCGAGCTGGAGGACCCCTTTGAGAACATGGGCGCGGCTCTGGTGAAGGAAGTCGCCACCAAGACCAACGACGTGGCTGGCGACGGCACCACCACCGCCACCCTGCTGGCCCAGGCCATCACCGCCGAGGGCATGAAGAACCTGGCCGCCGGCGCCAACCCCATGGTCATGAAGAAGGGCATGGCGAAGGCCACCACCGCCGCCGTGGACGCCATCAAGGCCAACAGCCAGCCCGTCTCCGGCACCGAGGACATCGCCCGGGTGGGCACCGTCTCCTCCGGCGACGAGACCATCGGCAAGCTCATTGCCGAGGCCATGGATAAGGTCTCCGCCGACGGCGTCATCACCGTGGAGGAATCCAAGACCGCCGAGACCTCTTCCGAGGTCGTGGAAGGTATGCAGTTCGACCGGGGCTACGTCTCCCCCTATATGGTCACCGACACCGAGAAGATGGAGGCCGTGCTGGACGACCCCTTCATCCTCATCTACGACAAGAAGATCTCCGTCATCCAGGACCTGCTGCCCGTGCTGGAGCAGATTGCCAAGATGGGCCGTCCCCTGCTCATCATCGCCGAGGACGTGGAGGGCGAAGCCCTGTCCACCATCATCGTCAACAGCTTGCGGGGCACCCTGAAGGTCTGCTGCGTCAAGGCCCCCGGCTTCGGCGATCGCCGGGCCGAGATGCTGGTGGACATCGCCACCCTGACTGGCGGCCAGGTCATCTCCGCCGACACCGGCATGGAGCTGAAGGACGCCGACCTGATGCACCTGGGCCAGGCTCGCCAGGTGAAGGTCTCCAAGGAGAACACCATCATCGTGGACGGCATGGGCGACGCCCAGGCCATCAAGGGCCGCGTGGCCCAGATCCGCGCCCAGATCGCCAACACCACCTCCGACTATGACCGGGAGAAGTGCCAGGAGCGGCTGGCCAAGATGGCCGGCGGCGTGGCCGTCATCAAGGTCGGCGCTGCCACCGAGTCCGAGATGAAGGAGAAGAAGCTCCGCGTGGAGGACGCTC
>JAJQAS010000036.1 GCA_021203685.1 Clostridiales bacterium
AGGCCAGCACGTTGTTGATCTGGTTGGGGAAGTCGCTGCGGCCGGTGCCCACCACGGCGGCTCCGGCGGCCTTTGCCAGGTCGGGCATGATCTCCGGGGTGGGGTTGGCCATGGGGAAAAGAATCGCGCCGGGGTTCATGGAGCGCACCATCTCCTCCGTCACCATGCCGGGGGCGGAAACACCGATGAACACGTCCGCGCCCTTGAGCATTTCGGCCAGACTGCCGCTGCGCTTCTCCCGGTTGGTCACGGCGGCAATTTCCTCCTTGGCGGCGTTCAGCCCTTCCCGGCCCTGGTAAATGGCGCCTCGCCGGTCACACATGATGACATCTTTCAGGCCCCGGGCCAGCAGCAGCTTGATGATGGCAATACCCGCAGCGCCGGCCCCGCAGGTGACCACCCGCACGTCCTCCATGCGTTTGCCCACCAGCTTGAGGGCGTTGGTCAGCGCCGCCAGGCAGACCACAGCGGTGCCGTGCTGGTCGTCGTGGAAGATGGGGATGGAGCAGCGCTCTTTCAGCTTCCGCTCGATCTCGAGGCAACGGGGAGCGGCGATGTCCTCCAGGTTTACCCCGCCAAAACTGCCCTCCAGGAGGGCCACGGTGTTGACGATGGTGTCCACGTCATGGGTAGCCACGCACAGCGGCACCGCGTCCACCCCGCCGAAGGATTTGAACAGGACACACTTGCCCTCCATCACCGGCATGGCGGCCTCCGGGCCGATGTCGCCCAGACCCAGCACAGCGGTGCCGTCGGTGACTACCGCCACCGTGTTCCAGCGCCCTGTCAGCTCGTAGCTCTTGGCCGGGTCCTTTTGAATCTCCAGGCAGGACTGAGCCACGCCGGGGGTGTAGGCCAGGGAGAGGTCGTCGCTGGTGGCGACGGGCATTTTGGGCGCCGTCTCCAGCTTGCCTCTCCACTGGTAATGACGTTTGAGGGATTCCTCCGCATAATTCATGGTGTTCCTCTCCGTTCTCTCTCATTTATTTTATGGAAACACCGCACAAATTTGTGCGGTGCCATTTTACTTACCGGTTCTTTTTGCCGTGGATGCTCTTCATCCGCAGGTCGTTGGAAAGGATGCGCTTGCGCAGCCGCAGGTGGTTGGGCGTGACCTCCAACAGCTCGTCGTCGGCCAGGAACTCCAAACACTGCTCCAGGCTCATCTGCTTGGGAGGGATCAGCCGCAGGGCATCGTCGGAGCCGGAGGCACGGGTGTTGGTCAGCTGCTTTTTCTTACAGACGTTGACGGTGATATCCTCGTTTTTGGGGTTCACGCCGATAATCATGCCCTCGTACACGTCCACACCCGCGCCGATGAACAGGCTGCCCCGCTGCTGGGCGTTGAACAGGCCGTAGGTGATGGAGGTTCCGGTCTCGTAGGAGATAAGAGAGCCGGTGCTGCGGCGCTCCAGGTCGCCCTGGTAGGGGGCATAGGAGTCGAACACGGAGGCCATGATGCCTTCGCCTTTGGTGGCGGTCAGGAACTCGTTCCTGTATCCGAACAGACCGCGGGATGGCACCAGGAAGTTCAGCTTCATCCGGTCGCCCACTGGGGTCATGTCCAGCATCTCGCCCTTGCGCTTGCCCAGCTGCTCGATGACGGAACCCACGTAGTCGGCGGGCACGTCCACCACCAGCCGCTCCATCGGCTCGCACTTTTTGCCATCGATGGTGCGATACAGCACACGAGGGGGAGACACCTGGAACTCGTAGCCCTCTCTGCGCATGGTCTCGATGAGGATGGCCAGGTGCATCTCGCCCCGGCCCGCCACGTTGAAGGAGTCGGTGGCGTCCTCTACGTCGGAGACCCGGAGAGATACGTCTTTCAGCGTCTCCCGGTACAGCCGGTCCCGAATCTGCCGGGAGGTGACAAATTTGCCGTCCCGCCCGGCGTAAGGGGCGTCGTTGACGGAGAAGGTCATCTCCATGGTGGGGGCGGAGACCTTGACGAACTCCAGCGGCTCGATGCAGTCAGGGGTGCAGATGGTGTCTCCGATGGTCACGTCGCCAATGCCGGAGAGGGCGATGATGTTCCCCGCCTCCGCCTTAGCGCAGGGGACGCGGGACAGGCCGTTAAACTCAAACAGGGCGCTGGCCTTGAACTTTTTGGAGACAGTTTCAGGGTCGTGGTAGTTGCAGACCTGGATCTCCTGGTTCTGGTGGAGGGTCCCCCGCTCCACCCGGCCGATGGCGATGCGCCCTACGAACTCGTTGTAGTCGATGGAGGAGACCAGCATCTGGAACGGCTCGTCCAGCTCCACCTCCGGGGCGGGGATATAGTCCAAAATGGTGTCGAACAGTGGCTTGAGGTCCTTCCCCGACACATCGGGATCGGTGGAGCAAATGCCTGCCCGGGCAGAGCAGAACAGGAAGGGGGAATCCAGCTGCTCGTCGGTGGCGTCCAGATCCATCAGCAGCTCCAGCGTCTCATCGATGACCTCGTGGATGCGTTGGTCAGGCCGGTCGATTTTGTTGACCACCACGATGACCCGATGGCCCAGCTCCAGGGCATGGGAGAGGACAAACCGGGTCTGGGGCATGGGGCCTTCTGCCGCATCCACCAACAGGATAACTCCGTTGACCATCTTCAAAATGCGCTCCACCTCGCCGCCGAAGTCGGCGTGGCCCGGGGTGTCCACGATGTTGATTTTCACATCGCCGTAGGTGACGGCGGTGTTCTTGGCCAGGATGGTGATGCCGCGCTCCCGCTCCAGGTCGCCGGAGTCCATGACCCGCTCCACTACTTCCTGGTTTTCCCGGTAAACGCCGCTCTGCTGGAGCATGGCGTCCACCAGCGTGGTCTTGCCGTGGTCAACGTGAGCGATGATGGCGATGTTTCTCAAATTCGACTGCTTCATTCCATATTTCCTCGCTTTACTCGAGAAACGCCGATTCAACCACTCCCAGCATCCGGAATAAATGAATCAAAGTTTCTCTGATTCTTCGTTTTTCCCGTTAGTATTATATACCCTCCTTTTTAAAGTGCAACCTTTTTCAAAGAGAGATTGACAAAATCAGCGTTTTCGGTTAAACTAAAGAGGTTGGCGGGGAGTGTTTTTGCTGTTTTCCCCATACCCAAGCCGTCAGCTCTAAGATGCCGCCGGGGACAGCAGCGGCTTATGGGTACATTGTTCCCCTTGTGCGCCGCAAAAGCTTCTTTGGTGGCGTTATTCCTGTGTTTCCTGCCTGGGCAGTTCAGATGGGTCGGAGTGTTGCCTTCTGGAATCACGCTCTGGTGGGCAACCGTTCAAAATCAGTTGGACGGTCATAAGTTCATATTTCTTCAAATGTCTCTGTAGCTCAGTTGGATAGAGCATTCGCCTCCTAAGAGAACCTAAAGCGGACACTTTTCCGCGGGGACCTCTGCTAATAAACTTCATACGTCTGCGTAGCTCAGTTGGATAGAGCGACCGCCTCCTAAGCGGTAGGTCGGGTGTTCGAGTCACCTCGCGGACGCCAGCTAACAACGCCGGAAGCCTTATTTTTCAAGGCTTTCGGCTTTCTTTTTGCCTTGCAATAAAAAAGTGATCAAGTTTTTTGCTAATAAAATCTGCTAATAAATTTC
>JAJQAS010000006.1 GCA_021203685.1 Clostridiales bacterium
AACCAATAAACTCTTTCCCTTTTCCCAGTTTCACATCATTGACAAATGAACAATTTTTCGCAGCGGGAACAAAAAAGTTTCTGTGGCTGCACAGCCTTCCGCCCGGTGCAGCCGTCATGGAAAGCCGCACAAACCCGTTCCAATTTGACCGGTTTTTCACTCCTGCTCTGCCAGGCTTTCCAATTCTTCCAGCTCTTCAGCCAGTTCGCTGAGCCGTTGCAGCGACTCCAGAAGATACGCCTGTTCTGCGGTGTTCAAATCTTCTGCATCAAGCTGATTCAATTCCTCCATGACAGTGTTTGCGCGATCCGCTAAAGACTGCAATTCCCATATCATGCCAATCATTCCAATTATATCTACAAGATCCACATCGTCGTCGCTGGCACTGCTGTCCTCGCTTCCGTAAAAACGTTCACCAAACGCTACCAGCTCTTCGCTTACTTCCTCAAGTTCTTCCATCGCCTCCTGTAATTCCGGACGTATTTCCCCAGATATCTCTTCAGAGGACTCCGCCATAGCATCCAGCGCCTCCTGCAGTTGCTCAGACATTTCTGTCAAAGTGTCTGCGACGGATTCCTCCTCAGCGGACGAAGATGCTTCCGCCGCAGATATTGCAGACACTTCTCCCGCAGCGTCTGCCGTGGATTCCTCCTCAGCGGACGAAGATGCTTCCGTCGCAGATATTACAGCCGATTCCTCCACCACAGAACTTGTTTCTGCGCTTGTATCCGTGCCGCTGGTGTGCGTTCCACATCCAGCCATCGGCAGGCAAAAAAGCACGGCCAACAATGCCGCCATCATGCGCTTCCATCGATTTTTCATTTCATTTTCCTCCTGGCAAACCGCAGATAAATTTCTCTTCGCATTTATTTATAGCACATGATGGAATAAAATGCAACTCTTTGTCAAAAAAAGTGGAGGCCAATGCCCTCTCCAGCGGCGATGCTGCCCTATTATCGCGTCTCCGCGCCTTTCATCGCCGTCCCGCTGTTCTGGAGGACCCAGCCGATGAGCTCCTGGTGTATCTCCCCGCACCGGGCTTCGTGGAAGATGTCGTGCCGCAGCCCCGGGTACAACTTCATCTCCACCCGCTCCACGCCCTGCCGCTCCAAAAAGCGTTTGGTCTTTTTCACGCCCTTGCCAAAGTCCCCCACCGGGTCGTCTTCCCCGGACAGCAGCAGGATGGGGATATGCCGCTTCATCTGTCCCGCCAGCTTCGGGTCCATGCTGCGTCCCATCCCCCGCAGCAGCTCAGCAAAGGCCCCTACGGTGAAGTCCTCCCCCCGCAGCGGGTCGCGCAGGAACTCCGCCCGGGCGGATTCATCGGCCAGCAGCCAGTCGAACTTCGACTGCACCGGCGCAAACTTCTTGTTGTAGCCGTCATAGGTCAGTTTGGAGATGGTCTCGGTGACGGCCTCATAGCCGTGCTTTGTCGCTTCGCTGCGGGCGATGCGCCGGGCGACGGCCAGCGCCAGAGAGGACTGCTGCCCGGTGCCCGCCAGAACGGCGGCGTCTGCGTAGGCGGGAGCCTGGAACAGGACGTTCCGCACCACGAAGGATCCGAGGGAAAATCCCAGCAGGCACAGCGGCAGATCCGGGTACGCCTTCCGAATCATGCTGCTCATTTCTATGGTATCCTGCACAAGGAACTTCCAGCTGCCCTCCGGCCCAAAATAGGTGCGGATCGGCTGCTCCTCCGAAAAGGAGCGGCCGTGACCAATGTGGTCGTTGCCGCAGACGACCAGCCCCCGCGCCGTACCGGCCGCCGCCAGCCGTTCATAGCGGCCAATGTGCTCCGTGATGCCATGGGAGATTTGCAGGATGCCGACGGGCTTTTCCTCCGGTTCCCAAATAACTGCGTGGATGGTGGTGCGTCCGTCCGCGGACGGATAGGATATCACCTTTGTATTCATTTCTGCCTCTTTCCTGCGGGTTTCAGTGGTGACGTGTATCCATTTTAGCACAACCTGACCCGCATTGGAATGATTTTGCACAGATTTCCTCCGCCAGCCGGTTCAGCGTTGTTTGCGCGCGTGCTGCCGGTCAAAACATCCCGCCGCAGCCGCACCATCCGGGGCGCGGAGCGCTCGTTAGAAATTTCCTTTTTTCCCAGTTGATTTTGGATGGAAGACAATGTATAATATGAATCCGACAAAAGGGGGCGAAATTTTGGAGATAAAATGGAATCGCGGCAGCGGACAAAACTGAAAACCAGGAGGACAAACTATGCAAAAATGGAGACAGATCAAGCTGGTGTACCGGGTGCTGATCTGCATCGCGTCGGCTCTGGCGGCGCTGGCAGTGGGCGTTACGGCGACCTACGTGGGGCTGCGGCAGAGCGGCAGGCTCCGGCTGGCAAACAACGCCACTTCCGAGGTCCCCACCCTGGAGAGCGACAGCGAGGAAGGTGATTCCTCCGAAGAGCAGTGGCAGGACGACTGGATCTGGTACGACGGGCAGATCTACGAATATAACGACAGCATTCTCACCTTCCTCTTTATGGGCATCGACGTGGGGGATGAAGTCGGGGAGGACCAGACCGGACTCTCCTCCGGCCAGGCGGACGCGCTGTTCCTGCTGGTGCTGGACCAGGACGCCAGGGCCATTCATGTGGTCGCCATTGACCGCAACACCATGACGGAGATCAACCGCCTGGACGAGGACGGAACGGTACTGGGCACTGTCACAGCTCAGGTGGCTGTGGCCCACGGCTACGGCGACGGCAAGGAGCTCAGCGCGGAAAACACGCTGTCCGCCGTCTCGAACATCTTATATGACATCCCCATCCACGGCTACTGTGCCATCAACATGGCGGCCATCTCCGAGTTGAATGATGCGGTGGGCGGCGTGGATGTCACCGTGCTGGAAAGCCTTCCCTCTACCTCAGGGCTGCTGGTGGAAGGGGAAACCGTCCATCTGGAGGGAGAAGATGCCTACGTCTATGTGAAGGTCCGAGACGCAAACGTTGAGGGGAGCGCCCAGCGGCGGCTCCAACGCCAAAAGCAATACCTAATCGCGTACATCCAGCAGGCAAAGGCGGCCGTCTCTCAGGACTTCACCCTGGTGAGCACCCTGTTCACCAGCATCACACCCTATATGACGACTGACGTGACCCTGGACGAGGTGGTATATCTGGCCTCCACCGCTCTGTCTTATTCCTTCG
The DNA here is from genome assembly GCA_021203685.1 of Clostridiales bacterium. Classification (GTDB taxonomy): domain Bacteria; phylum Bacillota; class Clostridia; order Oscillospirales; family Oscillospiraceae; genus Onthomonas. Next base: position 3,164 of record JAJQAS010000006.1, read on the forward strand.
CGGACGAGGACATGATCACCATTCCCGGCGAGACCGTCTCCACCGAGGGCTACTCCGATGAGTTCTATCCAGATGAAGACGCGCTTAAGGATTTGATCATCGATGTGTTTTATACACCTGTGGAAACGTCTTCGGAAGACGCAGGCGACCAGTCTTGATTTTTTTTGAAAATCTCGCAGAAAAAGGTTGCTATTTCCAAAGTCAGCGCGTATAATAAACTGTGATGGGTGGATTATCATATGAGTAAGCAACACACCGAAGGGGAGAACCACCCTTCCAATAACAAAAAGACGCTGTATCGTGTCATCTTCATCGTCTGTTTGGTGATTTTTTTGGCGGCATTTGGATTTCTTATTCGGTACCAGATTACCAAACAAAGGGCCAACGATGTCTATGCCTCCCTGCAAGAGACAAGCGTGGAGGAAGTGCCTGACGAATCCTCGCCGGACAGCTCCGCAGAGGAGCTTGTGCTGGAGGAGGAACTGCTGCGGGAGATCGACTTTGCCGACCTCCAGGCCAACACCAACGAGGATATTTATGCCTGGATCTCCATTCCCGACACCAACATCGACTATCCCATCGTGCAGCATCCCACAGACGACACCTACTATCTGAATTACAACCTGGACGGCACCGCCGGGCTGCCCGGCACCATCTATACGGAGCTGGCCAACGCAAAGGATTTTTCCGACTTCATGACGGTCATCTACGGGCACAATATGCAGAACGGGACCATGTTCCAAAATCTGCACAACTACAGCGATGGGATTTTCTTTGAGGAACACCCCTACGTCTACATCTATCTGGAGGATTCCACGCTGAAATACCAGGTGTTCGCCGCCTACGAATACACCAACGTCCATATGCTGTACGCTTTCGACTACAGCACCGAGGAAGGGCGGCAGGAATTTCTCGACGAGGTCGCCGGGCTGCGCAGCCTGACCTATATTTACGACGATACGGTGGAGGTGACAACAGACAGCAATGTTCTCACCCTGTCCACCTGCGTTCATGACGTACCGGAAAAGCGCTTTCTGGTGAACGCAGTTCTCATCCAGTCGGTAGACCGCGCCGACCTGGAGGAGGCATCATAAGGATATTGACCGTTGTGGTTGATATAAAGCTTGAAGGAAACCCCGCGTTTTGAATGCGCGTACAAAAAAGGAGGATACTATAATGAAAAGATTTTTAGCCGTGTTGGTGGCCGTCATGCTGGCATTCAGCGTCAGCGTCACTGCCTTCGCCACCAACCCCAGCCCCAGCTCCACTGACTCCGAAATCACTTCCGCTGTGGAGGATGCGCTGGACGATGCCGCCGGCAATGGCAGCAGCGTCACCGCTTCCTGCGACGGATATCGGATCATCATCTATGAGTGGGACGGTGAGATTACCGACGCAATGGTGAAGCAGATCAGCTCCGCTGTCTCCGCCCTCGTCGAGAGCGGCAAGTCGATCAGCGATTACGAGCTGACCATCTATGCCTTTGGGATGCGGATCGAGATCACTGGTGATGCCGTCGTGGCCTATCCTGTCAACGTCACTTTCAGCAACGTCTCCGCTGTGACTTCTGACAGTCTGGTCGCCATGCTCTACTACGTCAACGGCGAGTGGGTTGAGGTGTATCTGGATCAGGCGACGGGTAAGGTCTACGGCCAGTTTGGCGAGATCGTGGACGACGAGCCCCTGTTCATTATCGTCCTGAACGAGCTGAGCGAGTCCAGCGGCAGCAGCAGCGGCAGTTCTTCCGGCAGCAGCGGTTCTTCCAGTTCCGGTTCCTCTTCTTCCTCCAGCAGCAGCACCACCTCCCCCAAGACGGGAGACCTCAATGTGGCGCCCTATGTGACCCTGTGTGCTCTGGCTCTGGCCGGTGCCGTGGTCGCCGGGAAGAAAGCTTTTGCCAAGTAAATTCGCCGTAGGTACGGAAATCTAGATGGCCCCCTTAGCGCAGACCTCAATGCGAGGTTGCCCTAAGGGGGCTTTTTATGGGCTCCAGGATTGTGGGCTCCAGGATGGACAATGTTGCAAAAAGCAAGACATATCACGCAGGTACAGGATTATAGGAAAGCAAGATGGCCTCTGCCATACGGCAAAGGCCATCAGGGAATTTTCCTTTTGTTATCTCGCTTTCTGCCTGACGGAGCGCTCAAACTCGCTTACCGCAGGATTCCGTACGCTCTCTTGAGCGGGTTCAACGTTGAGAGGGGGGGCTTACTCGTTCAGCACTTTGGCCTCGGCGATGGCCTTCTCCTGGGCGGCGGCGGGGCACTGCTCATAGCGGACAAAGTGGAAGGTGAAGGAGCCACGGCTCTGGGTCATGGCCCGCAGGTCGATGGCGTAGTTGCCCATCTCGGCCATGGGGACCTCAGCGCTGATGACCTGGTTGCCGCCCTCCACGGGGTCCATGCCCATGACGCGGCCGCGGCGCTTGTTCAGGTCGCCCATGATGTCGCCCATGTAGCTGTCCGGCACAGTGACCTTCAGCTCGCCCACCGGCTCCAGCAGCACGGGGTTGGCGTCGGGCAAAGCGGCCTTATAGGCCAGCTGCGCGGCGGTTTTGAAGGCGATTTCGGAGGAGTCCACCGGATGGTAGGAACCGTCATACAGGGTGGCTTTCAGGTTGACCATGGGGTACCCAGCCAGCACGCCGTGGAGACACGCTTCCCGCAGGCCCTTTTCCACAGCGGGGAAGTAGTTCCGGGGCACGCTGCCGCCGAAGACTTCCTCCGCAAAGACCATATCCTCAGACTCGTCGTTGGGCTCGAACCGCACCCAAACGTCGCCGTACTGGCCGCTGCCGCCGGTCTGCTTCTTGAATTTGCCCTGCTTGGAGACGGTCTTGCGGATCTTCTCGCGGTAGGGGACACGGGGGGTGTCCAGGTTGACTTCCACGCCGAAGCGGCTCTTGAGCTTGGCGCACAGCACGTCGATCTGGATGTCGCCCGCGCCGGAGACCACCACCTGATGGGTCTCAGCGTTGTTCTCCACGCTGAAGGAGGGGTCCTCCTCGTTCAGGCGGTTCAGGCCCATACCCACCTTGTCGTCCTGGCCCCGCTTGACGGGGGAGATGGCCTTGGAGTAGACCGGCTCCGCAAAGGCGGGCGGGTCGAGGCGGATGCCGTCCACGGAGACGGTGTCGCCAGTCTTGAGCTTATCCATCTTGGAGATGGCGCCGATGTCACCGGCGTTCAGTTCTTTCAGCTCGGTGGCCTTCTTGCCGCACATGGAGTACAGGCGGCCGATCTTCTCGTTGTCGCCGGTGCGGCCATTGACCAGGCTCATGTCGGGGGTCAGTTTGCCTCGCAGCACCTTGACATAGGAGTATTTGCCGTACTGGTCGGAGACGGTCTTGAACACATAGGCCACGGTGCTGCCCTCGGTGGAGACGGCCACCTGCACCGGTTCGCCGTCGGCGTCCACGCCGTTCATGGGTTCGGTGTTCATGGGATAGGGACCCATGGTGATGAGGCCGTGGAGCAGGGCCTCGGTGCCCAGGCCGGTCAGGGCGCTGCCGCAGTAGACAGGGGTGACGGTGCGTTCTTTCACACCGGTCAGCATCCCCTGGGCGACCTCCTCAGAGGTGAACTCATGGCCGTCGAAATACAGCTCCATGAACTCTTCGCTGGTCTCGGCCACGTTTTCCATCAGGGCGTCGTAGGATTCCGCCAGGAAGTCCTCCTTGTCGGCGGGTACGTCCATGGCCTTGCTTTTGCCGCCGGAGACGCCGTAGGCGCACTTGTTCAGCACGTCCAGCACACCGTAAACCGTTTTGTTGTCGTCCCACAGGGGGGAGACCACAGGAGTGACCTGACTGCCAAACTTCTCCTTCATCTCCTCCACCACGGCGTTGAAGTCGCCGTTCTCTTCGTCGGTCTTGGAGACGTAGATGAGGGTGGGGAGGTCGTGGGCGCTGGCCGCTTTCCAGGCCCGCTCCGCGCCGACGGGAACGCTGCCCTTGGCGGGCAGAACGATGACCACCGCGTCGGCCACAGTCAGGGCCTCGACCACCTCGCCGTCGAAGTCGAAGTTGCCCGGACAGTCGATGATGTTCAGCAGACAATTCTCGTACTGCACGGGGATGATGGAGGCGGAGATGGAGACCTGGCGCTTGATCTCTTCGGGGTCATAGTCAGAAACGGTGTTGCCGTCGGTGGTCCTGCCCAGCCGCTGGGTGACACCGGTCACGTTCAGCATACTCTCGGTCAACATGGTCTTGCCCGAGCCGCTGTGGCCCAGCAGACAGACATTGCGGATTTGTTTGGCGGTGTAGCTCATAGCTTGTTCTCTCCTTAAAATGTATGGTATTTCAAGTCATACTCCCGCAAAAGGAGCAACTTGGGGATTCTGTGCCGGGGGAGTTCCGTTTCAAGTCATGTCCCATCATGCCCTGGGCAAGTCCATTAGTCATTATACCTTAAATTCAAATCTATTGCAATGGGTAAAACTGCGAAAATCAACAAAACTTCAAAAAAATCCTTTTGAAAACGGCTTCGCCTTGCGATTCTCCCCGCTTCGAATCAAAGATAACGCTCCAGAGTGACGGTGACGCGCCCTTTTCGGCTGAGGTTTCCCACCGTAACCAGCCTGCATTTGCCCTGTCCCTGCCAGGAGAGCCGGTCCCCTTCCACCACGGGGCAGTCGGTTTTGGTGACGGTACGCCAGTTCAGCGCCACCTTTCCGGCGGAAATGGCCTCCGCCGCGGCCTTCCGGCTGGCGGAGAACCCAGCCGCCGCCACCGCGTCCAGCCGGAGGGAGGGAACAGTGTCGTGAATGGTTTTCACCTCCGGCTGGGGGAAGTGCAGGTTGTCCAGCTCTACCGGAGACACGCGGAGCTTTTCCCGCCCGGCGTGGGTCAGGTTCTCCACTACAAAGGGGGCCAGTTCCGGCAGCAGCAGGATGTCGCAGCTGCCCGGTGACACCAGGATGTCTCCGATGGCCTCCCGCTTGACTCCCAGACCCATCAGCGACCCCAGAAAATCCCGGTGGGTCAGCGGGTGGGCAGCGTACCAGGTGGCCCGGACGGCGGCGGTCAGCTCGTTGGGGTCCATATCCTCCGGCTCCTGCCACTGGGGCAGAAAAGCGCAGCGCACCCGCTCTGCCTCGGCGTAGCCGCCGGAAAAAACGTGCTTTGCCCCGCCCATCGCGTCCATCAGGTCCAGCACCAGCCCCCGTTCCGCCGGGGACAGGAAGGCTGTCCGGGTGGGGAGGCTGCGGGTCTCCGCCGCCTGGAGCAGATCCAGGACGTGGGACAGCAGCTGCCGCTCCTCGGTGGTGACGGTCATGCTTCGGAGCAGTTCGGTTTTGTTCATGGGGATCACCTCAGTCTGTTGCGGGTCACTGACGGACAGGCTGTTTTCCTTTGCTGTTATTGTAGCGCATTTGCAGGGAAAAGGGAAGGGGGTCCAGAAAAACAACACCTCCGGAATACCGGAAAGTATTTCCTTCGATGCTCGGTGCTTCTTTTCCCTGCCCTGCCCCAACTGCCGTTGCGCAACGGATATCAGCATGAAAACCGTCACGAACACGCACGCCACGCAGGCGAGCCAAATATACATTATCTGTAAAACAAGGCGTCTGCTGCTTGAAAAGCCGAAAGAACCATGCTATACTACAAAAAAGTCGCCTTTTGCAGAATGGGGAATTGTTCATGAAAAAGCGAAGCAGCAGCAAGATGGCCTTGCGGGTGCTCTACACGCTGGGGATCCTCTTTTTAGGAGTGTGCATCGGCGTGGAGGCTGTACTGCTGTTTCCGCAGGTCTTTTCTGGGGGAACAGAGGAAACAAGCGCCGCCGTCAGCAGCGCGCCGGCGGAACCGGAGGGCGAACAGGATACCAGTGCAGACGCAGAGCAGACACCCACCGAATCCACAGCGGCAGAATCGGCTGCGGAGCAGACGGAAGCCGACAGCAGCCAACAGGAACCGGAGTCAGAGCAGGACACACTGGAACTGCGCGCCCAGGAGATTTTGGCGGAAATGAGCCTGACGGAGCGGGTCTACCAGTTGTTTATTGTCACGCAGGAGCAGCTGACGGGGTACACCACGGTCACCCAGTCCGGCTCTGCCACCAAGCAGGCCATTCAGACCTACCCCGTGGGGGGAATCATCTATTTTGCGGCCAACATCATCGACCCGGACCAATGCACCGCCATGATCTCCAACATTCAGTCCTATTCTAAACTGGGGCTGTTCATCGCGGTAGACGAGGAGGGAGGCCGTGTAGCACGGGTGGCGAACAACGCCGCCATGGGGACCACCGTCTTCCCCAGCATGGAGGAGATCGGCAGCACAGGCGACCCGGACCTGGCCTATGAAGTGGGCAACACCATCGGCAGCGAGATCGCGCAGTTCGGCTTCAATTTGGACTTCGCGCCGGTGGCCGATGTGAACTCCAACCCGGACAATCCGGTCATCGGGGAGCGGGCTTTCAGCTCTGACGCGGACGTTGCGGCAGAAATGGTGGCGGCGGCGGTACAGGGCTTTCGGGACAGTGGGGTGCTGTGCACCTTGAAGCACTTCCCCGGCCACGGCGACACCACCACCGACAGTCACCTGGGATACACTGAGGTGACTAAAACGCTGGACGAGCTGCGGGCGCTGGAGTTCAAGCCCTTCCAGGCCGGCATCGACGCCGGAGCGGACTTTGTCATGGTGGGGCACCTCTCTGTCCCTCAGGTGACGGGGGACGACCTGCCCGCCACCCTCTCCAAAACCATGATCGACCTGCTCAAGGACGAACTGGGGTTTGAAGGGCTGATCATCACCGACTCCATGTCCATGAGCGCGATCACCGATCGGTATTCCTCCGGCGAAGCGGCAGTCCTGGCCGTGCAGGCCGGTGTGGACATCCTCCTGATGCCCGCTGACCTGCAGAGCGCCGCCTCCGCCCTGGTCTCCGCCGTGGAGGAGGGCGCCATCACGGAGGAACGCATCAACGAGAGCGTCCTGAAAATTCTGAAGGTAAAGCTGGAGCACGGCATCATCACCTAAACGCTCCCCCGGGGGTAATATCTGCGAAAAAAGGCAAAAAGAAACACCGCCAGGAACGGCGGTGTTTCTGGCATTCCGGAACATTCCGCACAAATGACAGCATAAACCGCGTATAGTACGAAGTCTGTCATGCACCCAGTAGCATGTGGATTTTTTGCGTCAGCCGGTTATAGCCGGAATATTTTTTTAGCGCGTTGATTCCGATGGAGAGCAGAGTGCTTTCTGCCAGCAAGACCAAAACAATCAGGATAAAGTGCCCAAAGGAATAGATGTGATCCTGGAACCATCGGTCACGCAAAAAATTATGGGACAGGTAGATGTTCATGGAGTGTTTTCCCAGAAAAGCAAGGCAAGGTGCAATCAGCGGCAGGCTGGAAAGGAACAGGTAGACCCATATGACGACACAAACCGGCAACAAGGTGCTAAATAGCAGCATACCATAATTCTCCGTTCCATAGTTCTCCGCAAACAGGTAAGCGGACAGGAGCAGGGGGCAGGTTGCCAAAATCAGCTTTAGCCCCCCATTCACGGCACGGTTGGAAACCAGCGAGGCAACTTTGCACCGCTCCAAAATATTTTCTTCCGCACAGAAGATCCCCACCGGCACCAGAAGCAACCAACTGTTATTATTTTCCGGCTCTATCTGGAGCGCACAAAACAGGCAGTACAATGCCGGGATCAAAACCCATCCCATCTGTTGATAGAGCTTGAACAGAATGGGGAACAGGACAATGATCGTGATTGCCAGGCCCAAATACCACCAGGTCCCGATTATAGAAGGGGTATTGAACAGGTCGGAGACACCCAGAATGTCCAACAGCATATAATATGCGGCGTGCAGTAGGTCGGCGGCGTCCTCCGTGTAATAGGAAAAGGGCAGTCGGTCTCCCCAAAGAAAAGAACCCAGGAACACAACCACATACACAGCAAAAAAACCGGAGATCAGGTTCAGATATCGCCTTAGTGCAAACTTTTCCGCCTGCTTTCGTTCTGTCAAATCTGTCCAACGGCTGCTCTGCTTGTGGTAGGAGCGTGTCAGACCGTATGCACTGAGGAAGGTGAAAATGCCAACGCAGCATTTCGCCGCTTTCGCTGCAAGAATGACCATGCCTTGGGTGAAAGGGTAAAAACTGACGGCATACCCCTCAAACCGGCCTTCGCTCAGGAAGCAATGGTGAAACAGCAGCAAAATAATGGCAACGCCTTTCATCACATTGGTGTTTCGAACCGAAAATGTTTCTCCCATCAAATAATCTCCCTATCTCTCTGCTATGTGCTTCTTTCCAGCCGGTAACACAAGTTCATTGTACGACATGTATGCTCAGACAATGGCGGTTTTCCCGATGAACCGGGTGCCCACCGGCTTGCCCGCCACGATGTCGTAGAGGTCGGCAGGGCGGCTGCCGTTGGAGATGACCATGTCGAAGCCGTTCTCCATGGCGGTCTTCGCGGCGTTGAGTTTGGTGGTCATGCCGCCGGTGGCCAGGTCGCTGCCCTTCTCCCCCGCCAGGGCGTAGATCTCCGGTGAGAGATAGGTGACAAAGGGCAGCAGCCGGGCAGAGGAATCCCGCCGGGGGTCGGCGGTGTACAGCCCGTCGATGTCGCTGAGCAGCACCAGCAGGTCGGCGCTGGCGCACTTTGCCACGATGGCCGCCAGGGTGTCGTTGTCTCCCAGGGAGATCTCCTCGGTGGCCACGGTGTCGTTCTCGTTGACGATGGGCAGCGTCTCCAGCTCCAGCAGCCGGGACAGGGTGTTTTGGAAGTTGGTGCGCCGGTTCTCGTGGTCCAGGTCGGAGCCGGTCAGCAAAATCTGCGCCACCACATGGTTGTAATCGGTAAAGAGCTTGTCGTAGATGTACATCAGCTCACACTGGCCCACGGCGGCGGCGGCCTGCTTGGTGGACATATCCTTGGGGCGGCTGGTCAGGGACAGCTTGCCCACCCCCATTCCAATGGCGCCGGATGACACCAGAATGATCTGGTGTCCTGCGTTTTTCAGGTCGCTGAGGACCTTGCACAGTTCCTCCACATGGCGGATGTTCAGCCGCCCGGTGGAGTGGGCAATGGTCGATGTGCCGACCTTGACAACGATTCTCATGTTGATTGATTCCTTCCTTTTTCGGGCAGCGCCACGCGGTACGAGACGCAGTGCTGCCCTTCCTTATTGTTTCCCCAGTGCCTTTGTCTTCTCGTAGGCGGCGATGACCGCCTCCGTGGCGGCGCTGCGGAAGCCGCCCTGTTCCAAAGCGCGGACCCCCGCGATGGTGGAGCCGCCGGGGGAACAGACCGCATCCTTCAGCGCGCCGGGGTGCTGGCCGCTCTCCAGCACCAGCTTCGCCGCCCCTACCAGGGTCTGGGCGGCATACTCCTGGGCCTTGGCCCGGGGCAAGCCGCAGGCCACCGCGCCATCGGCCAGGGCCTCGATGAAGGGGTAGACAAAGGCCGGGCCGCAGCCGGAGACGGCGCTTCCCGCATCGATGAGGCTCTCCGGCAGGGCGTCAAACCGCCCCGCCGCCGCCATGGTGTACAAAAAGCGCTCCTGTTCCTCCTCCGTCACGCCCTCGGCGGCGTAGAGGATCATCCCCTCCCCGATGGAGGCGGGGGTGTTGGGCATGATGCGGATGACGGGGTAGTCGCCCCCCGCCATCTCCCGGATGCGGGCGATGGTCAGCCCCGCCGCCATGGTCACCAGCACGAAGCGGTCCTTCCGCGCCGCCAGCGCCGGGGCGATGTCGCGCAGCATGTCCCCCATCATCTGGGGCTTGACCCCCAGGAAGATGGTACTGGCCTGACGGGCCACGTCGGCGTTCTCCCCCACCAAACAGCCCAGCTCCTCCGCAAGGGCCTCGGCCTTGCTGGGGGTGCGGTTGGCCAGCATGATCTGACCGCCGAAAAGCGTTTTTGCCGCGGCCCGCGCCAGGGGCGCGCCCATATTGCCGCAGCCGATGAATCCATAAAACTCACACATGGTATCTCTCTCCTACTTTAGCTCTTAGCTCGTAGCCGTTAGCTCTTAGCCTGGTGGTGCCTCATGAACGGCAATCAGCATTTCACTTTTCGTAACAGCTATCCACTGGCAGCAAACTACTAAAAGCTAACAGTTAATGGATAATAGCTCATCAAAATGGTTTTACCAGCTCACAGTGACATCATAACTCAGCGACTCCCCCTGACCGGGCTGGAGCAGACGGATGCCCGCTTTCTCCGCCAGCTCGCTGCTGACAAAGGTACACTCCGGCAGGGTGGTCCATGGCTCAATGCAGATGTAATTGGTGTCGAAGTCCACCGGCTTGGTCCAGATGCCCAGGTAGTCGAACTCCGGGAAGTCCACTGTCACCCGGACGCTGTTTTTCCGGTTGGCCAGCGTGACCTGATGCACCGGCAGCTGCTCCAGCACTACGGTATCCAGCCCGCCCACCTTGGGGGGCAGGGGCAGCGCGCCGTCTGTCAGGGCGTAGTCCAGCTTCTCCGGGGTCAGGAAACAATGCTCGTCCATGCCGAAGGGGTGAATGGTCGTCTGGCCGGGGAACTCCACATAGTAGTCAGACATCTCCTCGCCGGGGAGCAGGGAGGTCCGGTAGCCGTCGTGACCGCCGATCTCGTAGGGCAGCACCTTGTCAGAGCGGTTGACCACGGTATGGCGTTTGGTCAGCGTATTGCCAGCGAGGGTGTAGGTAACCGTCAGGGAAAAGGCGAAGGGGTAGACCTTCCGGGTGGTCTCTGTGTCCTCCATGGTAAAAGTGGCGGAGGTCTCGTCCTGCTCCGCCAGGGAAAATTCCGTGTCCCTGGCGAAGCCATGCTGGGAGATGGAGACCACCTGGCCGTCCAGGGTGTACTGCTGGTCTTTCAGTCGCCCGATGATGGGAAACAGCAGCGGCGCGTGGCGGCCCCAGACCGCCTTGTCCGCCTGCCACATCAGCTCCAGGCCCTGGTTGGTGGTCATGCTCTGGATCTCCGCGCCCAGGGTGCTGATGACTACGGTGAGCCGGTCGTTTTTCAGGGTAACATTCATGGATAACGCTCCTCTCGCACTATATTACACATTGCAACGACAAATATCCCACAAAAACGGGTCTCCCTACGCTGTGGGAAACCCGCTTTGTTTACCGCTGGTAGGCAGCCCGCCCCGTCCGGTACAGGTTGCCGCCGTGGCAGTCGATGGCTACCGTCAGGGGCAGTTCCCGGACGGTCATTCGTTTTATGGATTCGCAGCCCAGGTCGTCGAATGCGATGACCTCCGCTTTCTCGATGCACCGGGCGATCAGCGCCCCCGCGCCGCCCACGGCGGCGAAGAAACAGCATCCGTTGCGCTGCATGGCAGCCTCCACCTCGTCGCTCATCTGGCCCTTGCCGATAATGGCCCCCAGACCCAGGTCCAGCAGCCGGGGAGCGAAACCGTTCATCCGGCTGGCGGTGGTGGGGCCGCAGGCCCCGACGGCCATGCCCTGCTGGGCGGGGGGGGGGCCGGCGTAGTAGCCGCTGGCGTCCTGCAACGGGAAGGGCAGCTCTTTGCCCTGGTCCAGCAGGGTGAAAATGCGCTTGTGGGCCGCGTCCCGGGCGGTGTAAATGGTGCCGCTGAGCAGTACCCGGTCCCCCGCGTTCAGCTGGGGCTGCATGGCCCGCAGCTCCTCCGAGCGGAGGTGATAGGTCCTGCTCCCGCCGCCGCTCCGCATGTTCCGGTCACTCATTGGCAGCTTCCGGGAATGCCAGCGGCTCCTCCGGCAGCGTTGCCGCCGCAGCGTCCTCGCTCTGGTCGGGTTCTTCATCGACATATTGGTTCATGTAGCCGTTCAGCCCCTGAAGCAGCGTCTGCACCTCGCTGACATCGCTCAGCGCCTTGACTACGGCGCTGTTCACGCCGGAGACCAGGCTGTCCATCTCGCTCTGGAGCTGCCGCAGCTGGGTCTCCACCCGCAGGCGGACCTCCTCCGCATCACCGGTGGAGCTGGCCAAAATGGCGTCGTAGGCGGCCTGGGCCTCGGCCAGCTTCTCGTCGTATGCCTGCTGAGCGTTCTGCTCCAACAGGGTGGTGTGGGACTTTGCGTCCAGCATGATCTGCCCCACGTTGTCGCACAGGACGTGGTAGGCATCGGAATCGCCCTGCATCCGCTCCACCTGGGCCTCCAGGTCGGCAATGCGCCGGGTCTTTTCGTCGTTGGCGGTCTGGGCGCGCTGGATGGTCTCCCGCTGCTGGTCGCCGGTGCGCAGGAGGGTTTGGATCTGCTGCTCCATCTCCTGCATCTTCTGGTCCATGACCTCCATCTGGTCCACTTTGTCCTTCAGATTGTCCCGCTCGGCGACGATTTTCTGAATTTCCGTCTGGAGGGTGTACATCTGGGCCTTGACCGTGGTCTGCTGGGTCTCCAGCTGGTTTTTCAGCTCGGCGTTCAGCCGGTCCAGCTCCTCCGCCTTCTCCTGTGCGGCGGCGGTCTCCGCATGGGCCGCTTCCAGAGCCTCGGTGTTTTCACGGACAGATTTCTCGATATAACTCATCACGTCGCTGCGGTTAAACCCGCCGATCGCGGCGCTGCGAAACGCTACATTTCCGACCATCTTGTTGCCTCCCTAAATATGAAAGTACTTTATTCTACCACATAATTTCCCCGGTGACAATGCTTTTTCACGGCGTTTCAACCAAATTTCCCCGGCCAGCGGGGCGTAACCTATCGGTCCCACTTCTGGATCAGGGCGCGGATCTGGTCTGCGAACTTTGCCAGGTCCTTGTTGGTGCCGCCCTTGTTTTTGCGGATGACCTCCATCAGCTGGCGGCCAACCTCCTCCAACCGGCGGTAGGCGGCGGAGCCTTCCTGCCAGCGGGACTCCTTCTTCTTGACGGGGACGACGCCCTGGCGCGCCACAGCGCCCCGGAGCAGGTCGTACTCCTCCCGGCAGAGCGGCGCGTGGGCGCGGTAACCCAGCCCTCGCAGCTCGGCGGCGAAGCCCTCGCTGACCGCTCCGTCTCCGTGGACCACGAAAATTTCCGTGGGGTGGTCGAACTGCTGCGCCCAGCGCACCAAATCGTCGTGCCCGGCATGGGAGGACAGGCCGTGGAAGTTGATGATTTTTGCGTTGACCATCACGTCCTCCCCGAAGAGGCGGACGAACTTCTTCCCCTCCAGCAGAGAGCGGCCCAGAGTCCCCTGGGCCTGGTAGCCCACGAACACCACGGCGCACTCCTTTCGCCACAGGTTGTGCTTCAAATGGTGGCGGATGCGCCCGGCGTCGCACATACCGGAGGCGGAGATGATGACCTTGGGCGTGGCATCCTCGTTCAGTGCCTTGGACTCCTCGGTGCTCTCGCACAGCCGCAGGTGGTCCACTTGGAACAGGGACACCCCATCCGCCACCAGCGTCAGCGCCTCCTCGTCCAGGTAGCCCGTCAGGTCGCCGGAGAAGATCTGGGTGGCCTTGGTGGCCAGCGGGCTGTCCACCACCACCTGGAAGTCCGGGCGGGAGGTCACCATCCCCTGCTGCTGAATTTCCCGGAGGAAATACAGCAGCTCCTGGGTACGGCCTACGGCGAAGGAGGGGATGACCACGTTGCCCCCCTGGGCGAAGGTCTCGTCCAAAATCTCCGCCAGGGCGGCGGTGTAGTCCCCCTCGCCCTCGTGGTTCCGGTCGCCGTAGGTGGATTCCATCACCACATAGTCCGCGCCGGAGATGGGCTGGGGATCCCGGATGATGGGCTGATTTACGTTGCCGATGTCACCGGAAAAGACGAGCTTCTTCTCTGCGGCCCCTTCCCGGACCCACAGCTCCACATAGGCGCTGCCCAGCAGGTGGCCCGCGTCGGTCATGCGGAAGCGGAAGCCCTCCACCGGCTCCAGCGTCTGCCCGTAATCTACCGGCACCAGCCGCCGAATGGCCTCCTCCGCGTCCGCGATGGTGTACAGCGGCTCCACCGGCTCCTTGCCGGCCCGCCGCCCCTTCTGGTTCTCCCATTTGGCGTCGCTCTCCTGGATGTGGGCGGAGTCCAGCAGCATGATCTCCAGCAGCTGGCAGGTCAGGGCAGTGGCGTAAATCGGCCCCTGATACCCCTCCTTGACCAGCAGGGGCAGGCGGCCGGAGTGGTCGATGTGGGCGTGGGTCACCAGCACCGCGTCGATGAGCGCCGGGGAAAAGTAAAACCGCTGGTTGTCCGTCTCGTCCTTGCCCTGCTGCAAGCCGCAGTCCACCAAAACGTGTTTTCCGTTGGCGGAAACGCAGTGGCAGGAGCCGGTGACGGCGTGGGCTGCTCCGTAAAAGCAAAGCTCCATTCGTGGCACCTCGTTTCTTCGTTTTGCGCATGTTTTCATCAAATCGTCAAACGTGTCCGTTTTCTCAGGTCTATTTTAGTACAAAATCCCCTGTGCTGTCAATCGAAACCGACGGGGACTCCCCTTTTCCGGGGAACGGGACTTTTGGGGACAAACCCTTCCGTTTGTTCCCGATCCATCAAATTCAAAATTGACACATTCATTACTTTCTGGTATAATAAATTGATTTTGTGGGTATTCCGCATTTATTGAGCCTATATTTCCATATACGAAGGTGAAGCATATGAGTTTCAAAATCATCGGCACAGGCAGTTATGTGCCGCCCAAGGTCGTCACCAACGACGACCTGACCGTTTTTCTGGACACCAGCGACGAGTGGATCTCCACCCGCAGCGGCATTAAGGAGCGCCACGTAGTCACCGACGAGACTACCTCGGAGCTGGCCACCAAAGCCGCCCAGAACGCCCTGGAAAACGCCGGTGTTTCCGCAGACGAGCTGGATATGATCCTCTGCGCCACGGTCAGCAGCGAATACATCAGCCCCTCCATCGCCTGTCTGCTCCAGCGGAACCTGGGCGCCCAGTGCCCCTGCCTGGACCTGAACGCCGCCTGCACCGCCTGGATCTACCTGATGGACACCGCCGCCGCCTTCTTCTGCAAGGGCGGCGTCCACAAGATGCTGGTGGTGGGCGCGGAGTCCATGTCCCGCATCCTCAACTGGCACGAGCGCTCCACCTGCGTCCTCTTTGGCGACGGCGCGGGGGCCGCAGTGCTGGAGGCGGGCGACAACTACCTGGGCTCCTCCTTCGTCACCGCCGGGGGCGATGACGTCATCGCCATCCCCACCAAGAAGGGCGTCTCCCCCTGGTACGAGCGGGACGAGCTGCTGCCCCTGGTGCATATGAACGGGCAGGAGACCTATAAATTCGCCGTCAGCAACTTCCCCAAGCGGGTGGCCGAGGTGGTGGCCCAGGCCGGGCTGGAAGAAAAAGACCTGGACTGGGTCATCCCCCACCAGGCCAACAAGCGCATCATCGATGGCGCGGCCCGCCGGATGAAGGCCATCCCCGCCGACCACTTCTGCGTCAACATCCAGAAGTACGGCAACACCTCCGCCGCCAGCATCCCCCTGGCCATGGACGAGTGGAACCGGGCCGGGAAGTTTCAGCGGGGCGACCTCATCGCCATGGTCGCCTTCGGCGGCGGACTGTCCAGCGCGGCGTGTCTGATTCAGTGGTAAAAAATTTGATTTCGCTTTGCTGAACCGGATACCGTTTCGTGACCGACCACCCCTCTTGCCTCCCCTGAAAGGGCAGGGAGGGGCAAAGCCCCGGAAGTGCCGCTTGACGGCGGAGGTGGCACGGCGCAAGCCGTGACGGAGGGGTTTCCCCACAAACAAAACGCTCGAACCCAGCCACAAACTGGATTCGAGCGTTTTTCTGTCCCGTCCGGCAGACGGACCCACCGGCGTTCCTGCGGGAAACCCCGCGCCTCTCTCCACCGGTGGGCCGTCCGCCGCCCGGGGCGTTTTGCGCCCCGGACGGACTTTCAGAGGGAACGGAAAGGAGTTGTGTGTCAGGTTAGGTTACGGCTTATTCACCACGGCGGCGAGCCAGCTCGGCGGCGTTGGCGTCCACGGTCCTCTTGTCCAGCGGATACCAGAAGGCCAGGATCAAAATCAGCAGGGCGAAGCCGATGGCGGGAATCAGGGTGGAAATGGTGTAAATGCCGTTGAGAACACTGGCGTCGAACGCGGTCTCGGCGGTGTAGCCGATCATGGTCAGCAGAGCGCCGGTGAGGCCGGAGGACAGGGCCTGGCCGATCTTACGGGCGAAGGAATACAAGGAGTAGATGGTGCCGTCGGAACGGGTACCCCGGCGTACGTTGTCCTCGTCGATGACGTCGATAATCATGGCCCACACGCAGGTATTGAAGAAGGCAATGCCGAAGTAGCCCAGTGTATAGAACACAACGTAAACATACATATTGGTAATATGGAGAACGAAAGCAGCGCCAAACGCGATAACGGCGACCACGTTGCCGGCAATGGCAATCTCCTTTTTGCCAAATCTTTTAGAGAGCGGCGGGATGACAAACGCAGCCAAAATCAACATCAGCACACTGCCGGAGAGAGAGGCGATAGACGCGCCGGTTGCGTTGTTGAAGTAGTTGGGGTAGATATAGTTGTTCATGCCCTGCATGGTCAGCTGGGCCAGCAGCAGGACGATGGCGGCGGCGATAATGGAGACCAGAGCGCGGCTGGAACCCAACTGCTTGAGCAGAGCGCCCAGGCTGAACTTTTCGGTCTTGGTGGGGATTTTTACGCGCTCAGTGCAGAGGCTGGTGCAGAGCAGATAGCAGACGACAGCGCCGATGGAGCAGACCGCCGCTGCAATGGACATCTTGGTGCCGGAGAGCTGGGTGTTGCCGTTGGCGTCGGTGTAGTAAACCACCAGAGGCAGAACCACGCCGATGACAGTACCGGCCAGGGTCGCACCGATGTTCCGCCAGCTGGACAGCTGGGTGCGCTCGTCAGGGTTGTCGGTGATGGCGGAAGCCATGGAGCCGTAGGGGATGTTGACGCCGGTGTAGCAGACGCTGCCCCAGAGCAGGTAGGTGAAGAACATCCAGAAGATCTTGAACGCCATGGGCATATTTGCAAACCAGGAGGCGTACAGCAGGAAGGAGGCCAGGGCCACGGGACCCATGAAGCGCCGCATCCAGGGGATGAAACGGCCCTTATCAGTGGGCTTGCTGCGGTCCACGATCTGGCCCATAGCGGTGTCGGTGAAAGCGTCCACGAAACGGGCGAGCATCATCAGCAGACCGACCAGACCGGCGGAGACGCCCATAACGTCGGTGTAGAACTTCAGCATAAAGCTGGAAGCCAGGATAAAGGTAAAGTCGTTGCCGAAGTCACCCATAGCGTAGCCGATTTTATCAGCCCAGCCAAACGGCTTTACGGCAGTGCTATCTTTTGTTGCCATTTTTCTCAAGCTCCTTTTCTAATAGTTTGACAGGTTGCCGCCGTGACAATGCGGCGGAACTGGGTATGAAAGTGCCTTGTCCGCGCCCCGTTGGGAACCCCGCCGAGGGAGCTTTTCCTCCTTCCTTTGGACAGGCATATATGCTGGTTCCCCGCCGCGGGACCCCGCGGCGGGGGCAGAAACCGGCGAACCGGTTTTCCACGGAGTAAAACAGGGGTTACGCCTTCTTGACCTTGATGAGCTTGGCGTTCAGGCTCTCCAGGAAGCCGTCGGGCATCATGCTGCCGGCCATCTGTACCATGGATTCGGGGCTCATGGCCTTCATCATGTCCCACATGCCCACGCCGGGGGCCACATCGAAGTTGCTGGCCAGCTTGACGGCCTTCCGGGCGACTGCCAGAGCCTCCTCACTCTTGGCGATCTCCTCGAAGGTGTCCTTGACGCTGTAATAGCCTTCGGGGAACTCCATCGGGGCGGACAAGTCCATATCACCAACAGCGCTGAACCAGTTGGCCACGCCTTCCCGGCGCTCGTTGACCTCGGGCAGGGTGTAGATGGCGGGTTCGGTCTCCACCTTCTCCAGAGTGGTGGAATCCTTCACGCCGCCCGCTTCGGCCACCAGGATGTTGAAGCCGTCGGCCAGGGCCACGGTGAAGGCGGCGATGTGGTCCACAGCGGCCTTGCCCTCCACCAGCTCGCCGTTCAGGTACAGGGAGACGCTGGGCTGGTTGGTGTAGACCTTGACGAGGGTGGTCTCCCCGGCCCGCTGGGCGTACCGCTTGCCCGCGATGTGGACCATGGGGGCCTTGGTCCAGTACGCCTGATAGATGTAATAGGAATCCTTCTTGGTCTTGCGGTCCATGGTGACCAGGCCCTTGTTGTTCCGGCCCGCTACGCCGCCCTCGTTCCGGGCCGCGCAGCCGAAGTCGAACATATTCCAGACGTGGGTGGACCACATCCAGGGCCGCTCGTCGAACACCTTGGCCAGATGCTCGTGGTACATGGCCTGGTATTCCTCGCTGTAGTCCTTGCAGGCGGGTTCGGGGCCGTGGTTGGTGATGACGCCCTCGCAGCCGTACTCGCTCATGCCCAGGCACAGGTCGGGGTGCTTGGCGTGGAAGTCATCCAGCCAGGGTCCGTTGTCCTCCATCTTGCCGCCGTACCAGCCGAAGTAGTGGTTGTAGCTGATGGTGTCGGTGATGTGGTGCATGGGGCTTTCCACAGGGGTCATGGAGACGTGGGCGATGGTGGTCAGACGGGTGGGGTCCATCTCCTTGGCCAGCTTGTTCAGCTCCACATGGTTGTCCACCAACTGCTGGGAGATGCCGCCAATCAAAATCTCGTTGGAGATGCCCCAGAAGCAGATGGAGGGGTGGTTGTAGTTCTGAGCGATCAGCTCTTTCATCTGGCTGATGCAGTTCTGGTGAGCTGCGGGGTCCTTGTTGAACACGCTGATGAAGGGGATCTCCGCCCAGATGATGAAGCCCAGCTCGTCGCAGGCGTCGTAGAAGTCCTGGGAGTGCTCGTAGTGGGCCAGACGGATGGTGTTCGCGCCCAGCTCCTTGATGATCTTCGCGTCCTCGTAATGCTCCTCTTTGGTGAGGGCGTTGCCCTTGTACAGGCGGTCCTGGTGGCGGCTGACGCCCCGCAGGGGGGTCTGGACGCCGTTGATGATGAAGCCGTCGTCGGGGGTGACGGAGAAGCTGCGGACGCCCGCCTTGCAGGAGACCTCGTCATAGGCCTCGTTGCGGCGCTGGAGCAGCGCGGTGACGGTGTAGAGGTTGGGGCTGTCGATGTCCCACAGCTTGGCATCGGGGACGTACAGGGTGACGGCGGTGCTGTCGGAGGGGCGGCAGGCATAGGCCACTTCCTTGCCGTCGGGGTCCTTGATGGAATAGAGGACGGTGAAGTTTTCGTCGGGGTTGGTGACGTAGGTCTCCAGCGCGAAGGTGGCGCCGCCGCACTTTTCGCAGGGCTTGGGGGTGACGGTCAGGCCGGGGCCACCGTAGTAGTCCAGGTCAAAGTGGGTGTTGGGGACAGAGATCAGGTTGACGCCCCGGTACAGGCCGCCGTAGAAGGTGAAGTCGGCGGACTGGGGATAGACGCTGTCCTTGTACTCGTTGGAGCAGTTGACCACCAGCAGGTTGTCCTCGCTGTCCTTGCACAGGTCGGTGATGTCCGCCCGGAAGATGGAGTAGCCGCCCTCGTGGTAGGTGACTTTTTCGCCGTTGACGTAGACGGTGGCCTGCTGGCCCGCCGCCATGATCTCGACGTAGACGCGCCCGCCCGCCAGCGGCTGCTTGGGCGTGGGGAAGGACTTGGCATACCAATAGCTGCCCCGGTCATAGCCGCCGTTGCCATCGTGGCCGTCCACGGCGTTCCAGGTGTGGGGCAGGTCAACGTCCTGCCAGTCTGTGGGGTAGGCCGCGGGCAGTCCTGCATCCTGCTGGATGAATTTCCACCCTTTGTTTAAGTTGATGACATTCCTCATAACGCTTGCTCCTTACTGAAATATTTACCTTTGCCGGCAAAACCGGCACATACAACAAATGAATTGCCTGCGGCAAACTCCCCTCGAAACCCGGAATAAATTGCCGCAAAAGGGTAAAATCAATGCTTTTTTGATAGATTCTTCACTTTTGTCTATCTTTTACCATTTTGCATAATTGACAACACTTTTCAATTTCAATTTTTGTACATTGTTATTATATTTCTAAAAGACGTTTATGGATAGGAATAATTTTTGAGCGTTTTTGCATTTTTTTTAGAATCCCTTGCAACCTCCTAAAATATGTGCAATAAATAATGAAAAAAATATCTTTCATTTCTCTCTTTTGAAACGATTTATTCTT
>JAJQAS010000241.1 GCA_021203685.1 Clostridiales bacterium
GGCGTTTCGGACTCCACCGGCGATATGACCATATGCGAGGAGTATCTCGGCCTGACCATGGACAGGCGGTATCACTTCAACGTCATCATGGGCCGGGACACCATGATTTATGCCGGTCTGCACTACGGCTGCTCCGGCGCGGTGGCAAGCTGCGCCAACGTGGCCCCCCGCGTGGTGGCCGATATCTACGACAAGTTCGTGGCCGGGGACTACGCCGGTTCGCTGGAAGCCCAGTATCGGCTGGCCCCTCTGCGCATCGCCACCGGCATGGGCACCTTCCCCGAAGTCATCAAAGAGGGCCTGGTTCTCCAGGGCGTGCCCGTGGGCAAGTGCCTGGATCCCATCGCCGAGCTGTTGCCTGACCAGAAGGAGAAGCTGCGCCAGGTGCTCGTTGACATGGAACTGATTTAACAGGGCATTTTTGACTGAAACGACTCACTGAAACTGCATATAGAGGTAATCTTTGACTGAAACTATACAAAGAAAGGAAGTACGTCCTATGTCCATCCCCACCATTGCAAAAATGGAAGTGTACCCTGTGGCCGGTCATGACTGCATGGAGCTGAACCTGTCCGGCGCACACGCCCCCTATTTCACCCGTAACATCGTCATCCTCACCGACTCCAACGGCGTGGAAGGTGTGGGCGAGGTCCCCGGCGGCGAGAAGATCACCAAGGCCCTCCATGATGTGGAGCACCTGGTCATCGGCACCCGCATCGCCGACTACAAGCAGACCCTGAACAAAATCCGCGCCTGGCTGGACGCCAACATCAAGGACGATGTGCGCGGCCTCCAGACCTTCGACCTGCGCACCGGCGTCCATGTGGTCACCGCTGTGGAAGCCCCCCTGCTGGACCTGCTGGGCAAGTTCCTGGACGTGCCCGCCGCGGCCCTGATGGGCGACGGCATTCAGCGGGAGCGGGTGCAGTTCCTGAGCTACTTGTTCTACGTGGGCGACCGCAAAAAGACCGACCTGCCCTACGAGGAGGAACCGGATTCCGACTGCGACTGGTATCGTCTGCGCCATGAGGAGGCTCTGACCCCGGAAGCCATCGTCGCTTTGGCCAAAGCCACCCACGAGAAGTATGGCTTTGTGGACTTCAAGCTCAAGGGCGGCGTGCTGGCCCCCAAGGAGGAGCTGAAAGCCGTTCAGGCCATCAAGAAGGAGTTCCCCGACGCCCGTGTAGACCTGGACCCCAATGGCGCCTGGAGCCTGAAAGAGGCCCTGGAGATTGCCCCCAGCTCAAGGAAGTGCTGGCCTACTGCGAGGATCCCTGCGGCGCGGAGGACGGCTTCTCTGGCCGTGAGATCATGGCCGAGTTCAAAAGGGCCAGTGGTATGCCCACCGCAACCAACATGATCAACACCGACTGGCGGCAGATGTGCCATTGCATCAGCCTCCAGAGCGTGGACATCCCCCTGGCCGATCCCCACTTCTGGACCATGAACGGCTCCGTCCGGGTGGGCCAGATGTGCAACGACTTCGGCATGATGTGGGGCTGCCACTCCAACAACCACTTCGACATCAGCCTGGCTATGGTGGTGCAGTGCGCCGCCGCCATCCCCGGCAAGATGAACGGCATCGATACCCACTGGATTTGGCAGGAAGGCCGTGAGCGCCTGACCAAGGAGCCCATGCAGATCGTGGACGGCTGCATCGACCTGCCCAAGAAGGGCGGTTTGGGCATCGAGGTAGACCGGGAGCAGGTCATGAAGGCCAACAAACTCTACCTGGAGAACTGCCTGGGCGCCCGGAACGACGCCATCGGGATGCAGTACCTCATCCCCGGCTGGAAGTTCGACAACAAGAAGCCCTGCCTGGTGCGCTAAGCGTTAAAGTATGATAAAATAAGGCTGGCGAACGGGCAAACACCCCTTTGTCAGCCTTATCCCTTACCCAACTTCCGAGGAGGGAATGTTATGAATGAAATACTGCGCAGCGAAGCCGACCAGATCATCTCCGCCAGCCTGAACGCCGTCCTGCCGGACGAGGCGGTGCAGCGGGCACTGAAACAGTTCCGGCCCCATAGCGGAAAAACGCTGCTGGTGGCCACCGGCAAGGCGGCCTGGCAGATGGCCAACGCTGCCGTCAAGGCGCTGGGCCATGTGGACGGCGGCGTGGTGGTCACGAAATATCATCACGTCATGGGAGAGATCCCCGGCGTGACCTGCTATGAGGCGGGGCACCCCGTCCCCGATGAAAACAGCTTCGCCGGGACCCAAAAGGCGCTGGAGCTGGTACAGGGACTGCGCAAGGAAGATACCGTGCTGTTCCTGCTCTCCGGCGGCGGCAGCGCTCTGTTTGAGCAGCCGCTCATCCCCGGCGAGGAATTGCAGCGCATCACCAACCAACTTTTGGCCAGCGGCGCCGACATTGTGGAGATGAACACCCTGCGCAAGCGGCTCAGCGGCGTCAAAGGCGGACGGTTCGCCAAGGCGTGTGCCCCCGCCCAGGTGTTCAGTGTAGTGCTCAGCGACATTCTGGGCGACCCGCTGGACATGATCGCCAGCGGCCCCGCCTATCCCGACGGTTCCACCTGCGCCCAGGCCAAAGCTGTGGTGGAAAAGTACGGATTGCACCTGTCTGACCGGGCGCTGGCCTTATTGGACAAGGAGACGCCCAAGGTGTTGGACAACGTGGAGACGCAAATCACCGGCAGCGTCCGGGAGCTGTGCACCGCCGCAGCTGCGGCCTGCGCCCGGCTGGGCTACGAGCCAGCCATCCTTACCGACCAGCTCTGTTGTGAAGCGCGGGAGGCAGGTAGTTTTCTAGCCAGCATCCTCCGCACCCACGCGGGAGAGGGCAAACGGGTGGCCTACATCGCAGGTGGCGAAACCGTGGTTCACCTGACGGGCAAGGGCCTGGGCGGACGGAACCAGGAGCTGGCCCTGGCCGCCGCAACTGGCATTGCTGGCCTGGAGGGAGCCGCCGTGTTCTCTGTGGGCAGCGACGGCACCGATGGACCCTGTGACGCTGCGGGTGGCTATGTGGACGGCGATACTCTCTCTGCCCTGACCGCCGCCGGGAAGGACGTGTTTGCCGTTTTGCAGGACAACGACGCCTACCACGCACTGCAAGCAGTGGAGGGGCTGGTAGTCACCGGCCCCACCGGCACCAACGTCAACGACGTGGCGGTGGCGCTGCTGCAAAGCTAACCGCCTGAAATCATGTCGGATCACGGCAGCCCTCACCTGACTCCCCTTCCTTCGTCTGATTTTTCTTGTGACCTTCTATTACCGTCAAGCGGTACTTCTACCCTCAAGGGGTACTTCCGGGGCTTTGCCCCTCCCTGCGGCACTTTGTGCCTCCCTGTGTTTGCTTCAATTTACTTTCTCCGCAGGGCTGCCGATCATCTGAAATAATGAGACTGCACCAGAGCATCCGCTTTGGTGCAGTTTCCATTTATAATGCGCTTATGGATATTTTTACTGTTGTAGTTTCATTTTACAATGCGCCACCTCATTCCTTGTATTATAGAGTAGTAGTTTTTATAGCCCCACTCCAAGGGCTGTG
>JAJQAS010000149.1 GCA_021203685.1 Clostridiales bacterium
TGACCACCACGGCGGCGTTGGCCAGCT
This sequence comes from Clostridiales bacterium, assembly GCA_021203685.1. Taxonomy (GTDB): domain Bacteria; phylum Bacillota; class Clostridia; order Oscillospirales; family Oscillospiraceae; genus Onthomonas. The sequence goes on from JAJQAS010000149.1 coordinate 28, forward strand.
CGGCCACCTTGCCCACCTCCAGGGTCAGGGGCTTGCCGCAGAGATCCATTTTGTATTCCCGGTAGTTGGGGAACTGACGCTGCTTGATAATGGTAGACATATCTTGTTCTCCTTTGTGATAGATTTTTCAGGTGGGGAACAGGACAGCCTCTCTTTAGCACTTGAAAACGCCGTTCAGCGGACTGAGCGGGTTTTCAAACGCTAAAAAGCAGAAACATCCTGCTCCCAGGGGAAAGACTGGGATGGACTGATGGGCGGCGGCACAGCCGCCGCCCACAAAGAAGCCGTTTTTACTTACGGATACCCAGCTTGGCGATGATGGCGCGGTAACGCTCGATGTCCTTCTTGGCCAGATAGTCCAGCAGCTTGCGGCGCTTGCCGACCATCTTCAGCAGACCACGGCGAGAGTGGTTGTCGTGGGGGTGCTGCTTCAGGTGCTCGGTGAGCTGCTTGATGCGGGCGGTGAGGATGGCAATCTGGACCTCAGGGGAGCCGGTGTCGTTCTCGTGGGTCTTGTTGGCCTCGATGACGGCGGTTTTTTCTTCTTTGCGGATCATGGTTTGTTCCACCTTTCATATAATTCCCGCGCCGCTGAGTAATGGGCAGGTGAAGCACTGGACCACGCAGAGAATACCCCAGAACCAGGCGGCGGGCGGAGGGCTGTCACCCAAAATCAGGGAAGGGCCGCACTCCATACCCGGCTAGTTTAGCATAGTTTTCCCCGGATGTAAAGAAAAATATTTGCGCTGGTATGCTCTTTCTTTTCACATTTTGCTCGCTGCGAAAAATACCCTTGCCAAACCACGACCCGAACCGGCGGCAGGATGCTCCGCTGCCGGGCGCGGCAGAGTAGTCACCCACCCTTGCATAAGGTTGGACCGCCACATAAACCCTGCCCCCGGCGGGATGTCACAACTTTGTGACCACCCCTGCCGGGGGATTTTTTTGCAAAAAAAACAGTCCCCCGTGACACTGATACAGCGGCAACGGGGAACCAAAATAATACAGATTTCACAAGATTTGATTTTAAGTATCACACTAAAAGAGTGGTCATTCCGGTCAATTTTATCACAATTTGTCCATACGCCTCTCCAGTTATCAGGATTGTACTCCTTTTTCCCACCTATGTCAATCGGCATTTTGCCATTTTTTGCGCGAACAAATTGGTATTTTTAAGGATATCGTTCAGCAAATAGAGCGGGATCGCAACGGAAGAGTGGTCAAATTTGCGGCCGGATGGATGGTCAGAAGGAGCGTCTCCTGCATCCCTGCCGAATCCGGGCGAAAAATGCGGGTGAGGAGGATTTTTTCCGACAGAGGCAAACAAAAAATGCGCTTGGGACAGACTGTTCCGTCCCTCGGTCACAGGGCGACCAGTCCGGCCCGCTGCCGCGCCAGTGGTCAAATCAGTGGTCAGGGATGAAGCAAATTGATTGAAATAGCAATGTTTTTCGGCCCTTTGTTCTTTTAGTGTGATACTTGACGAGTACCTTCCACAACGTGTCCGTCTCCGCTGGTGGGAGGACAGCGGCTGTCCGGCAGCGGGAACTGTCTCTGTGCAAATACACAGCAGGGAAGGAAACGGAACTGTCTGCTGCTCCAGGCAAGACGTACCCTTGACGTATTCTGCGCAGGGCATCAGGGAGACTGCCGGCAAACAGACGAATCAGGCAGGAGGAAAAAGAGGTTAAAAGCCACCAGACAAAAGGGGTGAAGGACAGATGGCACGGACAGGAAAAATCGACAAAATAACCCCCGGCAGACGCTTCGGGATGCTGACCGTCGAGGCAGATACCGGCCAGCGGAAAGATCGCTACGCCGTCTGGCGGTGCCGCTGCGACTGCGGGCGGGAGCTTAACGTGAGCACCAAGGAGCTGAAAAGCGGCAGCGTGCAAAGCTGCGGCTGCGTTACCCGGCTCAAACCGGGCGCCCGGGACCTGACGGGGCAGCGGTTTGGTAAGCTACTGGTATTATACCCCACTGACAAACGTATGGACAAGGGCAGCGTGGTGTGGCACGCGGTGTGCGACTGCGGGAAGGAGTGCGACGTCTCCGGCCGGCGGCTGGTGCAGGGCAAGACCCGCTCCTGCGGCTGCCTGTCCAATCCGCCACATAAGGACTATGTGGGCAAGACCTTTGGCCGCTGGACGGTCATCGAATACGCCGGGACCTCCAAAGACCGGGGCCTTGTGGGCACCATGAACTACTGGAAGTGCCGGTGCGCCTGCGGCAACATCGGCATCGTAGGCCAGACTGAGCTGCAAAACGGCCGCTCCCAGAGCTGCGGCTGCCTGCGCGTAGAGGGGCTGGAGCATCGCATGAAGCTGGTGGAGGGCACCTCCATCCGTGTGCTGGAGACCAATCGCAGCAAGCTCCGGGCCGACAACGTCAGCGGAAAAACCGGCGTGTGCTTCATTACACGGAACCAGAAATGGGCGGCCTACATCTCCTTCCAGCGCAAGCGTTACCGGCTGGGTCTCTTCAACGACAAGGAGGAGGCCATCCGGGTGCGCACTGTGGCGGAGGAAATGCACGAGGATTTCATCAACTGGTACTACAAGGAATACCTTCCAGCCCAGAACGCCGCGAAGAGCCAAGCGGACACCGCCCTGACGAGGACCGCCCCATGAGGCAGCAGGTCGCCGCGCGGGAACGGGCAGCCACAGCGGCGGCGCAAAAGAACAAGTAACGATCGAGCCAACATTTTTCCACAGGCTCTCAAAGAGACAAGGCAGGCCCCCGCCGGGGGCCGGACCTTGTCTCTCGGAGCGTAAGGGAAAATAGTTGCCCAAGAGAAATACCAGGAGAAAAGAGTGTTGCAGAAATGGCAGCGGAAATTGCGAAGGTGATGGGCCAAACGCAGACCCACGCTCCGGTTTTACCGGGGCAAATCAGTGAAAACATCACCAAACACAGGTATTACGAGCGGGTCAAACGGTTTTTTGACATTGTGTGCAGCCTTGCGGCGCTGGCGGTGCTGGCGATTCCCATGCTGCTGCTGTGTGTGGTCATCTTTCTGGACGACCCCCACGGCAGCCCGATTTTCAGCCAGACCCGCATCGGGAAAGACGGCAGGCCGTTCCGGTTCTATAAGTTCAGGAGCATGTACACCGACAGCGAAGCCCGTTTGGGGGAGCTGTTGGCCCAAAACGAGATGGACGGGCCGGTCTTCAAGATGAAAAACGACCCCCGCATCACCCGGGTGGGCCGGTTCATCCGCCGGTGCAGCATCGACGAGCTGCCCCAGCTGTTCAACATCCTGCGGGGGGACATGAGCGTCGTCGGTCCCCGGCCCGCTCTGCCCAGAGAGGTGGAACAGTATACGGAACGCCAGCAGGTGCGGCTGTGTGTCCTGCCGGGGCTGACCTGCCTGTGGCAGGTACAGGACGACCGGAACAGCCTCTCCTTTGAGGAATGGATGGAGCTGGATCTGGAATACATTCGGAAGCGGAGCCTGTGGCTGGATCTCCGGCTGATTTTCCGCACGGTCAGGGCCATTGTGCGGATGTCGGGGGAATGAAGCGCAGAGCACAAAGCAAAACGCAGCTGCCGGGACGAGCTATATGGAGCTTCGCCACGGCGCAGCGCAGCGTTCGAACCGCCTGAGATACACAGAGAAGGAGACGACAGAACGATGGAGAAAGAACGCAAGGTCTGTTTTGCGGCCTCCTCCGGCGGCCACTTTGAACAGCTGATGATGCTGCAGCCCCTCATGGAACAGTATGACAGCTTTGTGGTCACAGAGAAAACGCCCTACCCGGTGAACATGAAGGGGGTCAGGACCTATTACCTCCGGCAGGTCAACCGCAGAGAGAAGAAGTTCTTTTTTCGCATGGTGGAAAACAGCGTGCTCTCCCTGCGCGTTTATGCAAAGGAAAAGCCCGACGTGGTGGTATGCACCGGGGTCCTGGCGACGATCCCGATTTGCCTGCTGGCGAAGCTCCTGGGGAAAAAGCTCATTTACATCGAGTCCTTTGCAAAGGTCACCTCCGCCACTCAGACGGGCAAGCTGTTGTACCGGTTTGCAGATCAGTTCTATGTCCAGTGGCAGCCAATGCTGGAGGTCTACCCGAACGCCATTTGCCTGGGCGGCATTTACTGACCCGGCTGCGGAGGTAGAACGATGATTTTTGTCACAGTAGGCTCGCAGAAGTTTCAATTCGACCGACTACTGAAAGCTGTTGACCAGCTGGTGGCGGACAAAACGATCGACGAGGCGGTTTTTGCGCAAACCGGATACAGCGGCTATCAGCCAAAGCACTATCCCTATCAGGCGTTCCTCAGCAGGGAAGAATTTGCGGCGGCGGAGAGCAAAGCGGATATCATCATCACCCACGGCGGCACCGGCGCCATCATCGGCGCTGTCAAAAAAGGGAAAAAGGTCGTTGCCGTGCCGCGGCTGGCTCGCTATGGCGAGCACGTAGACGACCACCAGCTGCAGTTGATCGAGCAGTTTTCTGAGAGCAATCTGATCAGCAGCGTCGAGCATTGCGAGGACCTGTGCGCATTCAGACAGGTCCTGCAAGAGGCTAAAACGAAGGACTATGCCGCTTACCAGTCCAACACCAGGGAATACCTGGACAGCATTTCAAAATTTATAGGCAACACAAACCGCTGAACCATGCGTGGAGGGAACCGTGGATACGCTATTAAAAAACGCGATTTTGAAACCGTTTGACCTGTTGTACCGGATTTCGCCCGCCTTTGAACTGAGCCTGATGTTTCGGTTGCAGCAGGGATATTGGATGGACATGAAGCATCCGCAGACCTATAACGAAAAACTCCAGTGGATCAAGCTGTATGATAAAAATCCCCTGATGACAAAATGCTGCGACAAGTATGCCGTCAGGAGTTTCGTGACGGAACAGGGCTGCGCCGACCTGCTGAACACCCTTCTCTGGGAGGGGTTTGACCCAGCGGACATCCCATTCGACACCCTTCCAGACAAGTTTGTCATAAAGGTCACCCATGGTTCGACGTTCAACATCATCTGCACAGACAAATCACAGCTGGACAGACAGGACGCGATCCGGAAATGCAGGAAATGGCTGAAAGCAAAGTTTCTCTCCTGCTACGGAGAATGGTTCTATGGAAAAGAGCAGCCGCGGGTGATCGTGGAACAATATCTCGAAAGCGACGATGGGGAGCAGCTGAGAGATTACAAGGTGTTTTGTTTTCATGGAGAGCCAAGGTATGTGAGAGTTGATTCCGACCGGTTCACAGACCACAGGATGGATGTGTTTACGCCTGAGTGGGAACGGCTCCCCAGCAAAAGTATGGGGTGTCCCTGTTCGGACTATGAATTTGACCGGCCGGAATGTCTGGCCGAGCTGTTGGATGCTGCCCGCAAATTGTCCGCCCGGTTCCTCCATGCCAGAGTGGATTTCTATCTGTCCGGTCACAGGCTCTATTTTGGGGAGCTGACTTTCACAAACGGCGCCGGGTACGACCGATTCGAACCGGAAGGCTTTGATGCGGAAATGGGTTCCTGGCTCCACGTCGAAAACGCTGCCAACTGAACGCCGACGGCTTACTTTGCGAGGAGGTGGCCTTTCGCGATGGGAAATGTGATATTGGTCGGCTGGATCAACAAAGGGAAGGCCGCTGACTGCGGGGAAACCATGAAGAATCAGCTGCTCGTCAGGCGTTTGAGCGAGCTTGGCGTCGGCTGTCGCCAGATGGATTTCAAAGGCTGGAGGAAACGCCCGTGGGTATTCCTCCAATTTGGATGGAATCTGCTCGCGCACCGAGAGGACACGCTCATCTTCTCCACGTCCACAGAGAATGTGTATGGCCTGATGAAGTGGATGAAGCGCCTCCGGTGGAAACAAAACACGGTCCACTGGGTCATCGGGGGCAGTTTGGGCCAGAGGGTCCAGCGGGGGATCTACAGCGCTGACGTCATCGGTTCTATGAAGCATACGCTGGTCGAAAGTCCGCTGATGGCAGAACAACTGGAGGCTGCAGGAGTAAAGGGTGTGAAAGTAGTTCCCAACTTTAAGCCCATTCCCTACTATCCCAAAGCAAAGGTCAGGTACCCGGACGCAGGCGGACCGTTAAAGTTTGTATTTCTGAGTCGGATCATGCCGGAAAAGGGCTGTGACAATATCCTGGAGGCGGCCAGGCTGCTGAACGAAGCGGGTCTGGAAAGTCAATATCAGGTGGATTTTTGGGGCAAAATCGCCGACGGCTACCGGGAAGGCTTTCTAAAAAAGGTCGCGGAACTGGAAAACGTGCAGTACCGGGGTTTCTTAAACCTGGAAGAGCGCGCCGGATATGACAGGCTGTCCTCTTATGACATGATGTTGTTTCCCACTTACTGGAAAGGCGAAGGGTTTGCGGGCGTTTTTATTGACGCTTTCATCAGCGGCTTGCCGATCCTTGCCACCGATTGGGCGCATAACCGCAGATTTCTGACCGAGAATGAAACGGCGCTCTTTGTCCCGGTGCATGATGTGATCGCATTGAAGGACAAAATGGAAGCCTGTATCCATGGGCAGTATGACTTAACCGAAATGTCTCGAAATTGCCGGAAGCAGGCAGAAAAGTACAATGTGACCAACGTTGTGACGGAACGCCTGTTGCAGGAGATCGGGGTGATTTCGTGTCGATGAAGCCAGCATGAGGTGTTTCACAATGAAAAAGGTCGGTTTGGCTGTCTGTTATGACACCAAAAACTTTGGAAGCCAATTACAGGTCCTTGCAACCACGAAAAAAATCGAGCAATTGGGGTTTTCAACAGAGATCATCCGCTACAAAAAGAAGCTGACGCTCAGGTTCGCGTTGCAGTCTCTGCCGCGTATGTTTAACCCGTATTTTATAAGCGGGAAGGCCAAAAGCAGGAGGAAGAACCGGCAAATCGAAGCGCACCCAGACGTTGCCGGGCAGGTGGCGATCCGGAACCGCCGCTTCGATGCGTTTGCGCAGGCGTATTTCACAAACCTTTCCGTCCCCTATGTCGGCTGGAGCGCGCTTACCCATCAGGCGGCAGAGCGGTATGACAGTTTCCTATGTGGCAGCGATCAGCTATGGCTGCCTTCCAATCTGGGCAGCCATTTCTATACGCTGGAGTTTGCACCGGCGGACAAGCCCAAAATCGCCTACGCCACCAGCTTTGGCGTCAGCAGCGTCCCCTGGTTCCAGAAAAAACGCACCGCGCACTATTTGCGCCGCTTTCAGGCGCTGAGCACGCGGGAGCTGGCGGGCAAGGCAATCGTCGAGGAACTGACAGGACGCACCGCGGAGGTGGTCTGCGACCCGACGCTGCTGTTCTCTTCAGCGGAATGGGCACAGATCGTCCCTGAGCGCTCCGTTGTGGAGGGGCCTTATGTGTTCTGTTACTTCCTGGGAACCAACGAAGCGCACCGCAAAGCGGCGGAGGCGCTGCGCGCGCAGACCGGGCTGAGGCTGGTGACCTGCCCGCATTTGGATCATTTCGTGGCATATGACCAGACGTTTGGGGACCTTCCGCTCTTTGATGTGGATGCGGCTGACTTTGTCAACCTCATCCGCCATGCGGAATATGTGCTGACGGATTCTTTTCATGGGTCCGTTTTCAGCATCCTGCATCACAAGCGATTTTTGACCTTTGAGCGGTTCCGCCCGGGCGCGAACGCCAGGAACACGCGGATCGACAGCTTGTTTGCGCTCCTTGGGTTGGAGACACGCAGGTATGCAGGGGATGTGTCAGCCGTTGCGGCCCCCATCGATTATAAGGCGGTGGACGAGCGGCTGGCCACGCTGAGAACGGCTTCCATGGACTACCTGGCAAACGCCCTTTCCCAGGGGCGGGAAGAACCGCATACCGGCCTGGCGCACACTGTACGGGAGGGAATCACATGACACACGAAACAGACGAAAAAACGGTTCACGTCATTCATATGGTCCCTTTGCGGATGGGCGGCATCACCAGCCTGTTCCTGAACCTGTGTGAGGAAATGAAGGACGAGGGCTTTGTCTTTGACTGTCTGACCTTCCGGGACCGGGAGGAACCAAACGAGCGAAACGCCCTGCGCTACGGCGGAAAGAAATATGTGGTCCCCATGGACCGATATCAAAATGCTGCCGTCAGGGGCGTCTATAAATTCTTCAAAACCATCTCGGTGCTGAAGCGCAGTCAGGCGGACATCATTCACATCCACGCCTCCTTCCCCTACGACATCCTGGTGGGGGTTTCCGCGAAGCTGGCCGGCATCAGGCACGTCATTTTTCACTCCCACAATTCCAGCCTTCCGCCCTACGGCAGAGTGAAACGGGCGGTCATGACAGTCAGCCGGAATCTGATCCCGCTGGTGTCTGACCAGAATCTCGCCTGCTCTGAGCTGGCAGCGGACTATATGTTCCCGAGATCGATCCTCCGGCAGGGAAGGTATCAGGTCCTGAACAACGGGATACCGATGCAAAAATATGCGTTTTCCCCGTCGATCCGGCAGGAATACCGCGAAAAAATGGCCCTGGAGGACAAATGGGTGGTCGGCCATGTGGGAAGGTTCACAGCACAGAAAAACCACGGCTTCCTGTTGCAGATTTTCGCGGAAATCCACCAAAAAGAGCCAAATGCGGTTTTGCTGCTGCTGGGGACCGGTGAGTTGGCGGAACAGGTATGCAGCCAGGCGGCGGCGATGGGGCTGGAATCGTCGGTTATTTTCTATGGTGCGACCGATCAGGTCCCGGAGCTGATGCAGGTCATGGACTGCTTTCTGCTGCCCTCCCTCTATGAGGGGCTGCCCATCTCCGCTCTGGAGGCGCAGGCGGCGGGCCTGCCCGTGTACCTCTCCGATACCATCACGAGAGAGGTGAACATCAACGGAGATTTGCAGTACCTGCCGCTGTCTGCGCCGCCGGAGGAGTGGGCGGATACGATACTGGCGGAACGCTCCGTCCCGTGGGACAGAGCCGCAAAGTCCGCCCTCTGCCAGGGCAGCAAATTCGACATTTCCCGCGTGGCGGAGCAGGTCAGGGACTTGTACATGAGGATGGCAGAGAGATAACGATGGTCATAAGGAAATCGCGCCTTCTTTATGGGCTTTGTATTGTCGCTCAGCTGTCCAGGTCGTCCGCCTGGCTGAAAACCGTCGGCGGCTGGAACGAGTGCATGACCCTCGTGCAGATTTGTTGCCTGCTGTTCTTTGGGTACAGCAAGGTGAAAAAAGGACGGGTGATGCTCCTGGACCTTGCGTTGGCGCTGTTTTACGGCGTTCTTCTGATTCCAACGGTTCTGGTGAGCAGGGACTATGGCAGCTGGGTCACCTATACGATCCAGGGGCTGAGCGCGGTGTTTCTGGTCGAGGAGATGCTGAGCGAGGATTTTCGGGGCGGTCTGCGGCTGCTGCGGAATCTTTCCTTTTGCTTTATTCTGTTGAACCTTGTCACAATGGCTGTATTCCGGTCCGGGTTAAACAGCAGCGGCTATTTCGTCCTGGGGGCGCGCATTGGCTTCACGCCCTTTGTCCTGCTGGCGGTCATGTCTACAGCTCTCTATGATTACACATCCGAGGAACAAAGAGTTTCTTTTTTCAGTGTTTGTTGCCTGCTCGTGGGCTTTTTGAATCTGCTGATCCCCATGGTCGGGACCGGACTGCTGACCCTTGCGAACCTGCTCCTCCTGCTCTTCTACGAGAGGATGGGAAGGCGCGCGGGCAAACGGCTGCTGAACTACTGGGTGCTGCTGGGGGCTGTGGCGGCGGTCACCGTCATCGTCCTCTTCCAGTCGGAGCTCGGGTTCCTGGACCCGCTGTTCGCCCTGGTGGGAAAGGACAGCACGTTTGACGGGAGAGACGTTATCTGGTCCTGCGCAAAATACTACATTTCCCAGCGGCCGCTGCTGGGTTATGGCGTTACCTCCACAGGCGCGTTTCTGGTTTTCACCTATGTAAATCAGCGGATTCTGCCGGCTCACAACGAGATTTTGAATATCCTGTATCAGGGCGGCGCCCTCAGCGGGCTGGCCTTTGGGGGACTTTTTGTCGTCGTTGGGAGGGCCGTGGTCAGGTGTCGAAAAAAGCGCCTTTCGAATGTATGCGCGATTTTCATCTGCTGCTTTTGCGTTTTGATGATAACGGAGATACAGACGCAAAAGGCCATCCTGTTCATGGTGCTGGCAATGGTTTATCAAACGGCGTTGGGGGGAGACCATGGGTAACTGCTTCTTTTCGATTGTCATCCCGGTCTTTCAGGCGGAGCGATACCTGGAGGACTGTCTGGACTCTATCCGGGGCCAGACGGAGAGAGACTGGGAGCTGCTTCTGGTAGACGATGGCTCCACGGATCGCAGTCCCCAGATCTGCGACCGGTACCAGGCGATGGACAGCCGTATCCATGTGCTCCACAAGGAAAACGAGGGGCCGCTGCCGGCCAGGCTGAAAGGCTATGCCCTCTGTCGGGGCGAATATGTGGTCAGTGTTGACGCGGATGACCGGCTGGACAGAGAGGCCCTCTCCGTTTTTCGCACCGCGTTACAGGCGGAGGACGCGGATGTGCTCATCTTCAACTATAAGAGAGTCGATGAAGCAGGGGTAAAGTGTCTGTCTCAAAGTGATTTGCAGGACGGCGTATACGACGCCTCCGGCCTGGAGGAGCTGGTCTGCCTGCTGCTGGAAAAAAAGATGCTGAACCCTGTCTGGTCCAAGGTGATGCGGCGGGGCCTCCTGCAAAGCACGCTGCAAAAGGCCTTGCATCTGATGGCGGTTCGCTCCGGCGACGACCTGATTTTATCCGCGCCGGTGCTGCTGTCAGCCCGGAAGGTCAGGGTGATCCACGATTGCCTGTATGAATACCGAATGGTCCCTCAGAGCATCACCCACAGCTCCAGCGGCAGCCGGGTGGACGATTTGGTTTTGTCGAGGACCTATTTGCTGGAGCAGTTGGAGCAGGCGGGCTTGCTGACCGAAGCTGTGCTGCGGTGCTTCTACCGGATGATTTACGAGACTGCGGGGTACTTACTGTGGAACTGCGCCAGAAGCGACAGCTCCTTCCCTGAAAAGCGGGACTTCTTCGAGGCCCTGACCGGCCAGCCGCTGTATCAGCGCAGCCTGGCTTACAGAAAAGGGGTGTTTTCCTCCCGGCGGAAGCGCGTCTCCCTGTGGCTCTTTGAACACCAAAACTACCGGAGTTTTGTCCGGTTTGAGCGGTTGCAGCAGCTGGCGAAGCGCCGGAACGGCGGGAGGGGGAAAACGTGACGCTGGAGAAGGAAAATCAGCCCAAGATCAGTGTGATCGTCCCGGTGTACAACGTGGAGCGTTACCTTGACCAATGCGTTGAGAGCATTGTGAAGCAGACCTGCCAAAACCTTGAGATCATCTTGGTGGACGACGGCTCCGGCGACACCAGCGGCACGATTTGCGACCAATGGGCGGCCCGGGACGCCCGCATCCGGGTAATCCACCAGGCAAACGGCGGCCTTTCCGCCGCGCGGAACAGCGGGCTGGACAGCGCCAGCGGCGCTTATATCAGCTTCATCGACTCGGATGATTCCATTGAACCCGGTATGCTGGAAGCCCTGCTGACCGCACTGGAAGAGGCGCAGGGCGACGTCGCCCTGTGTAATTTCCGGTATGTATTTGAGTCGGAAACATGCAGAGAACGGCAGCCGGAAAAATACCGGACGGATTACCAGCTCCATGAGGAACAGGTGATCACCGGGCGGGAGGCAATGCTGCTGGCCGCTGGGAGCAAACACACGGTATATGAAGTCGTGTGGAACAAGCTCTTTCGCCGGGAGCAGTTCCTCTCTCTGCGCTTTCCCCCCGGAAAGCTGCACGAGGACGAGTTTCTCTTTCACCAGCTCATTTACCCGTGCGAAAAAATTGTCTGTATCCCCTATGTGGGGTACCGTTACCTGCAGCGGGAAAACAGCATTATGGGAGAACGTTCCAGCGCGTCCAGCCGGGACGCATTCGAGGCATATCACCTGCGCTGCCGGTTCTTCCTGGAGCGGGAGGAGCGGCAGCTGGCGGTCATCTGCGAGGGCAATATGCTCTCGGCGGTGAAGCGGCTGCAAGCGGCCGTGCCGCGCAGGGAGCGGCAGGCGCTGCAAAAAAGCCACTGGAAAATGGTTTGGGCGCTGTACAAAAAGAAATGGCTGCCGTTTTCGACCGTTTGCAAGCGATTCGTGCGCTGTTTCCTGCTGTGACCCGCGACCGTATGAGGAGCATTTTTACGATGGATGGAGAAAAAATCAGGGTTTCCATTTTGACGACGGCATACAACCACGAGCCCTTTATCGGGCAGGCGCTGGAGAGCCTCGTCACCCAAAAGACAACCTTCCGGTTCGAGGTCGTCGTCCACGACGACGCCTCGACGGACGGCACCGCAAAGGTCATCCGGTCCTACGCGGAACGCTGCCCGGAGATCGTGCGGCCGATTTTCCAGACGGTGAACCAGTATTCCCAGGGGATCAGCCCCTATGACCACATGACGCCGCTGGCCAGGGGCGAGTATATCGCCATCTGTGAGGGCGACGACTTCTGGTGCGACGAGCACAAGCTGCAAAAGCAGGTGGACTACATGGACGCCCATCCCAAATGTGCGTACTGCTTCAGCAATTCCTATCGGGTGAACCTGCGGTCTGAGATCATTGGAAAGCAAACGCCGGTCAAAGGCGAGAGCCGGGCGTTCAGCAGCCGGGAGATCATTGCAGCGCCTGAGATCTTCCTTGCGACGGCCTCTGTCCTGTTCCGCAGGCGAGACGCTGCCGGCTATCCCCCCAATTTAGCCACAGGGCACGAGGGAGATATTCCGCTGAGGGACTACCTGATGACAAAAGGGAATGCCTATGGCTTTTCTGAGCGCATGGTTTGCTATCGCTGCATGACGCCGGGTTCCTACTCGGAGCGGTATCTGGAGGGAATGAAGTCGTGCAGCCCGGAATTTGTCAGGGGGCTGGAGCTGTATGCGGCCTTTTATATGAATTTCGACGAATATACCGAGGGGGCCTACCGCAGGGAGCTGATGACAAATCTGTTCCGGCAGGTCACAAAAATTGCAAGGGCCAAACGGCAATTCAGCGTTATGAAGTCCCCTCCCTACGACCGCTATTATCGGTCCCTCAGTCTGCGAAAAAAATTTGCCCTGCACGGCGACTTTTATTTTCCCAAACTGATGAAATACGTGTACCGCGCCAATAACAGACTCAAAAAGAGGGGATAAGCAGGAAATGAACAACAGCGAAACAAAACAACCCGGTGGAAAGCAGAAAAAACTCGTCCTTTTAGCAATTCTGCTCCTTGTCGTCGTGACTTGCGGCGGTATCGGAGCGGCATTCCTCGTTGGGGGCGGCGCGCCGATGGTAAAGGTCGATTTTGACAATGTCATCGGGGCCTTCAAAAGCCTGAACGGCATCAACAACGGTCCGAAGTCCGGCTACTCGGAAAACGAGGACGGCGCCTCCGAATGGGCGCTGGACGCAACGGACATCTACAACGACCTGGGCATTTCCTTTGTGCGGCTGCACGACACAGAGTATCCCTACGGCGGCGAGTGCTTTGTGGACATCCACTGTATTTTCCCCGATGAGGACGCCGACGTGGACGATCCCGATTCCTACGATTTCTCCTGCACGGATGAATATATCGCCAACATCAAGGAGACTTCCGCGGAGATCCTCTACCGCCTGGGAGAATCCATCAGCGAATCGAACGACAACCTGGTCTATACCAATCCCCCGGAGGACTACGAGAAATGGGCGCAGGTGTGCGAGCACATCATCCGCCATTACAACGAGGGCTGGGCCGACGGCTACTATTACGACATCCAGTACTGGGAGATCTGGAACGAGCCGGATGTCAACCGCCAATGGTCCGGGACCCTGGAGCAGTATTATGAGCTGTACAAGGTCACGGCCCGATACCTGAAGGAGTGCTACCCGGATATTATGGTCGGCGGCGGGGCGCTGGGAACCGCCACCGAAGAGGCGGTCTCGGCATTCCTGGAGGGCATCTGCGACGACGGAGAGGAGACGCCGCTGGACTTTTTCAGCTGGCATCTGTACACGACCACGGCGGAGGAGATCGCAACATACGCAAACACTGTGCGGGACACCCTGGACAGCTATGGCTACAGCGATACCCTGAGCTTTCTCGACGAATGGAACTACGTCATGGGCTGGGGCAGCGACTCGCTTTCCGCCACCTGGCCGGTGATCCACTCCTATGCCATGGCGTCTTTTTACACGTCCTGCCTCATCACCATGCAGAACAGCCCGGTGGACAGCGCGATGTACTATGACGGGCAGTATGTATTTCTGGAGTACTGGAACGGCCTGTATACGTCGGAGGACGACCTGAGTTCCGGGTACTATGCTTTTTACTTTTTCAATCAGCTGTGTGAAACCGGACAGCAGGTGGAGGTAAGTGTGGACGAGACCCTGGATTCTGTTTACTGCTGCGCGGCGGCGGGCGACGGCAAAGGCGTGCTGCTGACCAATGTCAGCTATGACAAGGTAAACCTTTCCCTTTGCCTGTATACCGGGGTCAAAAACGCCACTGTCACCAGAGTCAACGCCAACAACCCCGATGGCGTCACGGAGACAAAAACCTGGCTTCGGGACTGCGTCCGCATCACTTTGAGCGCACATGAGATGGTATATATCGCTCTGCAATGAAACGACCATGTGCATACTCCTGATGATTCAGGGGGAAAGGAGCTTTCACAATGAATCATGGAATCATGGTGACGAGATCATCGATGCCCCCATTTGAAGAGTACATCAACGAGATCCGAGAGATTTGGGACAGCCATTGGATGACCAATATGGGGCCAAAACACGAGGCCCTGCGGGCTGCGCTGAAAGCGTATCTGTCCGCGACGGAGATCGACCTGCTGACCAACGGGCACATGGCGCTGGAGCTTTCCATCCAGGCGCTGAGGCTGCAGGGCGAGGTGATCACGACCCCCTTTACCTTTGCCTCTACCACCCACGCCATCGTCCGCAGCGGCCTGACGCCGGTGTTCTGCGACATTGACCCGGTGACCTTTACCATGGATACCTCGAAGCTGGAAGGGCTGATCACGGAAAAGACCTGCGCCATCGTGCCGGTCCACGTGTACGGGAATGTCTGCAATGTGGAGGAGATCCAGCGCATCGCCGACGCCCACGGACTGAAGGTGATTTATGACGCGGCGCACACCTTCGGCGTCCGTTACAAAGGGCAAAGTGTGGCGAATTATGGGGATGTCTCCTGCTACAGCTTTCACGCCACCAAGGTGTTCAACACCATCGAAGGCGGCGCGGCGTGCTTCCGGGACCCGGAGCTGGGACGGCGCATCTGCCAGCTGAAAAACTTTGGTATCAACGGGCCGGAGTCGGTGATCGGCGTGGGGGCCAACGCCAAAATGAACGAGTTTTGCGCGGCTATGGGGCTGTGCAACCTGCGCCATGTGGACGAGGAGATCGCCAAACGAAAACAGGTGGTGGAGCGGTACCGGGCGCGGCTGGGGCAGGTCCCCGGCGTGCAGCTCAACCCGATCCAGCCAGAGGTCCAGCCCAATTACGCCTATTTCCCGGTGCTGTTCGACCCGGAGGTGTTTGGCGCCAGCCGGGACGACGTGTTTGACGCCCTTTTCGCCAACGAGATCTATGCCCGGAAGTACTTCTATCCGCTGACGAACCGGTTCCAGTGCTTCCAGGGCCAGTTTGACTCGGCGCAAACGCCGGTGGCCCGCCGGGTCAGCGAGCAGGTCCTGACGCTCCCTCTCTATTCCGCGCTTCCGCTGGAGGAGGTAGACCGGATCTGTGACATTATCCTGCGCTGCGGAAGGAAGTAGAAGACATGGGAGAAAACGGCCAACTGAAAACCAAAACCCTGTCCAACATGGTCTGGCGTTTTGCGGAGCGATGCGGCGCCCAGGGGGTCAGCTTTGTGGTCTCTCTGGTGCTGGCCCGTCTGCTGGACCCGGATGTGTATGGAACGGTGGCGCTGGTCACGGTGTTCACGGCGATTCTACAGGTCTTTGTGGACAGCGGCCTGGGGACCGCGCTGATACAGAAAAAGGACGCGGATCAGCTGGATTTTTCCACCGTGTTTTACTTCAACATGGGAATGTGTCTGGCCCTATACGCCCTTTTGTTCGCGGCCTCGCCCTGGATCGCCTCCTTTTATGGCGACGACAGCCTGTGCGCGGTGGTCCGGGTGCTGGGGCTGACGCTGATCATTTCCGGCCTGAAAAACATTCAGCAGGCGTATGTCTCCCGGCACCTGATTTTCCGGCGGTTCTTTTACGCCACGCTGGGCGGCACTCTTCTTTCCGCTGTGGTGGGCATCGCCATGGCCTACGCCGGATTCGGCGTGTGGGCGCTGGTGGCCCAGCGGCTGACCAACAGCGCCATGGATACGCTGATCTTGTTTTTCACTGTTCGCTGGCGGCCCACCCGGGAATGGTCCTTTCAGCGGTTCAAGGGGCTGTTTGCCTTTGGATGGAAACTGCTGCTGTCCAGCCTGCTGGACACGGTGTTCAACAACCTCTGGCAGCTCATCATCGGCAAGAAGTACAGCAGCGCCGACCTGGCCTACTATAACAAGGGCGACAACTTCCCGAAGCTGCTCATCACGAACATCAATTCGGCCATCGACAGCGTGCTGCTCCCGGTGATGTCCTCGGTGCAGTCGGAGACCGAGCGGGTAAAGAACATTACGCGCCGGGCGATCAAAACCAGCACCTACATCATGGCTCCCCTGATGGTGGGGCTTGCCGTAGTGGCGGAGCCGCTGATCCTCCTTCTGCTGACCGAGAAGTGGCTGCCCTGTGTGTTTTTCCTCCGCATGGCGTGCGTGGCCTACCTGATTTATCCCATCCACACCGCCAATCTGAACGCCATCAAGGCGCTGGGCCGCAGCGATCTGTTCCTCAAGCTGGAGATCGTCAAAAAGGGGATCGCGCTGGTGTTCCTGCTGGTGACGATGTGGTTCGGCGTAAAGGCAATGATGTGCGGTGTGGTCATTGCCTCTCTGCTGAGTGTGGCGGTCAACGCCTATCCCAACAAGCGGCTGATGAACTACAGCCTGGGCGAACAGATGAAGGACATGTTCCCGCATATTGCGATGGCAGCGGCCATGGGGCTTCCTGTGTACTGCCTGTCCTTCCTCCCGCTCCCGGCGATTTGTGTCTTGTTGGTCCAGGTCCTTGGCGGGGCGGTCATTTACATCGGGCTTTCGGTGCTGCTCCATGTGGATACGTTCTGCTATCTCCTGGAGATGCTGCGCGGATACAGGAAGTGAAACCGGCATGACGCAGGGAGGAAACGCGCATCAACAAACGCAAGTCGGCTGGTTTCGTGGGTGTCCCAAAGCCGTTTCCCGGCGGCTGACGCACGAAAGCGGCGCGGAAAGGAGAAACAAAACCATGGACAAAGAGAGAGAGAACCACCTGTCGCTGGGCATTATGCAGCCCTATTTTTTCCCGTATCTGGGGTATTGGCAGCTGATGAACGCGGTGGACACCTATGTCCTGTACGACGACGTGGCGTATATCAAGCGGGGATGGATCAACCGAAACCAAATCAAAGCCAACGGGCAGGCGCAGCGGTTTGGGATCTCCGTGCAGGGGGCCAGCCAGAACAAAAAAATCAATGAGCTGGAGGTGTTCCTGCCGGAGAAGGAGCTGACCCGGTCGCTGAAAACACTGGAAAGCGCCTACCACAAAGCCCCCTGCTTTGACCAGGTGTTTCCGCTGGTGCGGAGCGTACTGGAAAACGAGGAGAAAAACCTGGCCAGGTTCCTGGAGTATGAAAACCGGGCGGTGGCCAGTTATCTTGGAATACAGACCCCGATTCTGAGTTCTTCCCGGCTGGAAAAAGACGCCTCGCTGAAAGCGCAGGACAAGGTCCTGGACATCTGCCAGCGGCTGGGCGCAACGGAGTATATCAACGCCATCGGAGGGAAGGAACTGTACAGCAGGGAGGACTTTGCAGAGAGAGGGATAGACCTTCGGTTCCTGCGCATGGATGGGGACATTTCCTACGACCAGGGGAAGGGGGACTTTCTCCCCAACCTCTCCATCATTGACGTGATGATGTACAACCCGGTGGAGGAAATTCGCGCATACCTGGAGCGGTACACGCTGGAGTGAAATAGAAGGAGAGGAAGACCATGGAAAAACTTTTGATGCTGGGGTCCTCCACCGGCTCTGTGGAGATCGTGGAGCACGCCAAAAAGCGGGGCCTGTACACCATCGTAACGGACAACCTGCCGCTCGACCGTTCCGCAGCGAAGCGCGTAGCGGACGAGAGCTGGCAAATCAGCACGGCGGACCTGGACGCGCTGGAGGCAAAGTGCCGGGAGGCCGGTGTGACGGCCATTATGACCGGCGTCAGCGAGGTCAACATCGACTTCCAAATCGACCTGTGCCAGCGGCTGGGGCTTCCCTGTTATGCCACCGCCGAGTCCTTCCGCTTCAACCGCGACAAGGCGGCGTTCAAGGAGATGTGCCGGAGCTGCGGCGT
Organism: Clostridiales bacterium; assembly: GCA_021203685.1. Classification (GTDB taxonomy): domain Bacteria; phylum Bacillota; class Clostridia; order Oscillospirales; family Oscillospiraceae; genus Onthomonas. The sequence continues at coordinate 18,464 of JAJQAS010000149.1, forward strand.
TCCCGTGGCGAAGGATTACTACCTCACCGACGCGCTGACGCCGGAGGAACTGGCTGCGGTGGAATACCCCGTGGTTGTGAAGCCCATCGACCAGTGCGCCAACCGCGGCCTGAGCTTCTGCAACAACGAAGCGGAGCTGCGGGAGGGATACCGGCTGGCGCGTTCCTTCTCCAGTGCAGAACGCGTGATTGTGGAACAGTGTTTGACAGGGGAAGAATACGCTGCATTTTATGCCCTTGCCCATGGAAAGTCATCTCTGCTCTCTTATCGACGTGTCTTCAAATTTGGGGATTCAGAAACTCCTGGGTCTTACTCTGTTGTTTTCCCCACGCAGGAAAACATAGAAGCGTTCCGAGGTGTTGACCTCGCTTTGCAAAGGTTATTTGAGGAAATGGGATGCAGGGAAGGAATCGCACTGGTGCAAATGCTGTGTGATCGGCCTCATGGTGCGCTTCGTGTGATTGAACTGGGGTATCGCCTGGATGGTCTTAAAAACTGGCTGACCTTTGACGGCTTTGACGCCATCCAGTGGATGCTCAACTGCGCCACCAGGGGCGGAAACGCCGTGGAGGATCTGCCGCCCTCCCAACTGACGATGCCTGCGCGGCCCGGGTGCTCCTACATCGTCTGGAGCAAGCGAGAGGGCCGCCTTGCCCGGGTCGAGGGGCTGGAGGAAATTCGGAAGCTGGGTGTCTCCGTCCACGAGTGCCATGAGGTCGGGGAGACCCTTCACCCGTGGCAGTACGCCTACATTATGAACTTCATCAGCGACGGCTGGGAAGCGATGCTGGAAACGGTGCGAACCATCAATTCTCTGCTCGTCGCGGAGGATGAATGTGGGAACGACCTGCTCATGCGCTTCACCAGTTTCGATGCGGTCGCAGAGCGCTATCAATGAACCAAACCAATGCCAAACGGGAGAGCGAAACATGATTGAATGGTTTGAATACTTAGACAACGACAGATGTGTCATCCACTTCGGCGCGCTGTTCAAGCTGCTGCTGAAGTATGTTTGGGTCATACTGCTGGTGACGCTGCTGGCGGGCGGCGGAGCGTTCGTCTATGCCACGGTCGGCGTCACCCCCCTCTATCAGTCGTCCATCAAGATGTACGTCAACAACTCGGTCAACGCCGGGGACTCCACCAGCATCACCAGCTCTGACCTCGCCGCGTCCCAGACACTGGTCAACACCTATGCGGTCATCCTCACCAGCTACCCCACCCTGAGCGAGGTCATCGACCAGACCGGGGTGGACTATACCTACGAGGAGCTGTGCGGAATGGTGACCACCACCGCAGTCGAGGACACCGGAATTTTCAGCGTGACCGTCACCTCCAGCGACCCATTCGAGGCGGCGGAAATCGCCAACGCCATTGCGGAGGTCGCGCCTGACAAAATCATGGACGTTGCGACTGGCAGCTCTGTCAAGGTGGTCGAATACGCCCGCGTCGCCACGGAAAAATGCGCCCCCAGCAGAAAGAAATACGCGCTCCTTGGGGCGGCTGTGGGATTCGTGCTGAGCTGCGGCGGCGTTTTGCTGCTCTCCCTGCTGCGGAACGGCATGAGCGTGGAGGAAAAGATCCAAAAGGACTTTAAGGGCAGCGCAGCGCTCTCCGTCATCCCCCTGATGGGCGACCGGAAGCGGAAGCTTCCCGCGCTTCCCGTTGGGAATAAGCCTGATGAGAGCGAGGAAACGGAGCTGTGCGAGACCCTCAGCTTTGCGTCCGGGGAAGCCTATAAGCTCCTGCGGGAAAACATTGGCTTCTGCTTTTCCACCGACCTGCCCAGCAAGCTGATCGGCGTCACATCTTCCATGCGGTCTGAGGGCAAGTCCACCACCGCCATCAACCTTGCGTACACTCTTGCGCTGACAAAGAAGAAGGTGTGCCTGGTGGACTGCGACCTGCGGCTGCCGTCGGTCTCCAAGCGCCTGAAACTGCACCGAAAGCCGGGGATGACCAACTGCCTGGTGGGACAGGCGGGTCGGGAGCAGATCATGCAGGAATACAAAAGAGGGCGCGCCTCCTTTTTTGTCATCACGTCGGGAGATGCCGCGCCAAACCCATCTGAGCTGTTGGGTTCGAACGCCATGCGGGAGCTGACAGAAGCGCTGAGAGAGGCGTTCGATTACGTTATCTTCGACCTGCCGCCTGTCGGCATTGTCTCCGACGCGCTGGTCGTGGCAAAATATTTGGATGGGACGCTCTTTGCGGTACGGGAGGATTTTTACGAGAGGAAAAAACTGCGGGACTCCCTGCGCGCGCTGGAGATGACCAACACGAAATTCCTCGGTCTGGTGATCACCCACTCGACCGCGCAGCGGAAAGAGTACCGCACCTATGGCTACGGATATGAGGAGCTGCATAGCAGGCAGGAGCATCAGCCGGAGCCGCTTTCCACACAAAAGGAGCCGAAATGATCGACTTTCATGCGCATTTTTTGCCTGGGATCGACGACGGCAGCCGCTCTATAGAAGAGAGCATCGAGATGCTCCGCGCGTCCTATCATACGGGTGTGACAAAAATCGTTGCAACACCGCATTTTTATGCCAGTCGAACCACGCCGGAGCAGTTCCTGGCGGAGCGTGACCGCGCATGGGAGCGGCTTGCTCCGGCGCTGCCCGATGACACGCCGGCAGTGCTGCTGGGGGCTGAGGTGTGCTATTATACAGGCATTTCCCGCACCGAGCGCTTGTCTGAGCTGTGCATGGAGGGGACAAATGTGTTGCTGCTGGAGATGCCCTTTCACAAATGGTCCGCCAACATGGTCAGCGAGGTGGTCTCCCTTGCACAGGACCAGGAGCTGACTGTGCTGCTGGCGCATATCGACCGGTACCTCCCTACAGAGTCTTACAATACCTGGCGTGTTCTGGCTGAGCATGGTGTGCTGTTTCAGGTCAACGCCTCTTTTTTCCTGGACGGCTGGTTCAGGCAGCGAAAGGGGTTGAAGCTGCTCCGGGCGGGAGAAATCGCCGTGCTCGGTTCTGATTGTCACAACATGGAAAGCCGGAAACCGAATCTGGCTCAGGCGTTTTCCGTGATCCGGCAGAAAGCGGGAGAAGACATGGTCAAAACACTGGCGGAACAGGCAGAGCGGTTGGTCAGGAACAGTTATGCAACGTCTGAAATCGGATAGACAAGCGATTGCTGCGTTCAGCAGGGGTTTTGTGACGGGAGAGAGCTGTATGTTTGGAGACAAAGAACGAGTCAGGAACATCATTTGTATTGTGCTGGCAGGCGTCACCGCTGTCGCCATCGGGATTTTCGCCTTTCTTTCCGCGCAGGCGGAACGGGACTATAGCACTGCTCTGAAAAGTGTCGCAGAGGAAGCCCAGCCCTACGAGGAGGAACTTCACGCACTGCAAAAGGAGCTGAAAGAAACAGAGGCGTTCAGTTGGTCCAGCGATACAGCAAAAATAATGATAGGCTATTCCATTGAGCTGGGCGTCGACATCGAATTTGTAAGTACTCAGGCGGAGGAATATGGATTTGAACCGGTTCTGATCCTGGACTGCTGCCAGGATTTTGACACGCTGGCCTACCTGCTCTACATGGCATCCGGGACGAACTGGGAAGTGATGCTGACCGCCTCTGATTTTTCTGATCAGGTGATGGAAGACGCACCTGAACTGCGCGCCTACCTGGAACGGTATGAGCTGCAAGACACCGGCGTGTTTCTCTTCATGGACGGAGACGACAGTGAGGAAAATATACAGTGCCTGATGGACAACGATTTCATCGGATATGCCACGCTGAACGCAGAATCTCCATCCTCCGGTTATACGGAGGATGGTCTGGTTTATTTTGACTGCGCATATGTCCAGACGGGCAGCGAGCTGAGCGCGGACGAAATGAACGCGCTTTTCCTGGACAAGTCCTTCCTGCTGATTGCATTTGACATGAGCAGTATCCACGCAGGGACGCTTTCCAGTCAGAATGTCACCGGCATTCTCGACACATTGCAGCCCCTCGCGGAGGAGGGGGAGTTTTTATTCTCCTCTGTCTCGGACGTGGCGGACGAGCTGGTTCAGCTGGGCGCGTCGCAGGAGGATTATGATGAAACGCTCCTGCAAAAACAGGAGCGGATCGCGGAACTGAAAACGCTCCTGGAGGAGATCTACAATGGATTCGATGGGAGTACCTCCTGATCGGCAGCTGTCTGTGGAAGGGCGCAGCGCCTTGCGCTGAGAGCGGGAAAGTCGCCAGACACCGCCTTGGCCTCATTCCCCCGGAGTTGGAGAAGCAGTATAGCGCGGCGGAAGATGTGAGTTGGAAAACAACCGACAGCGGCGAACTGGCAAACCGTCAGGTCGCCGCTGTTTTTTTGGAAACATCGGCCGTTCATCAGGAGGCGCTTTGGGATGGCGTTATCAAAACGGGCACGTATTTGAGGACTTTATACTCTACGGTTTTTGATGTGGGTTCGGCAATCGATCGCGGACTGGACGCCGCCAACGCTCCTCTCCACAGGGCGCTCCCGCAGGATGTTCAGCAGGCATTGCCCGTCTGCCGCAGGCGGGGCAGCGCTTCGAGGTCATATTCTTCCCTGGTCATAGCGTCTGTCTCATTGCTCCCTCTGGTCCAGACCATAGCGGAGGACGCCGCTCAGCAGGAAAATCGCCCCTGCGGTCCGGTAAACCGCAGGCAGCCGGTTGGTGGCGCCGTAAATAAACGCCCATGGAAAGCAGCCCCGCAAAAAAGTT
>JAJQAS010000053.1 GCA_021203685.1 Clostridiales bacterium
CTCTCCGTGGTGGAGGCCCTGACCCACGGCGGCATTGAAAACGACGTGAAAATCAAAATCCGCTGGGTGGATTCCGAGCTGCTGAACGAAGAGAACGCGCCGGATGTCCTCTCCGGCGTTCACGGCATCATCGTCCCCGGCGGCTTTGGCGACCGGGGCATTCAGGGCATGATCGACGCCCTCCACTGGGCCAGGGTCAACAAGGTTCCCGCCTTCGGCATTTGCCTGGGGATGCAGATGACCGTGGTGGAGTACGCCCGGCACATGGCCTGCCTGGAACACGCCCACTCCAGCGAGCTGGACAGCAACACCCCCCATCCGGTCATCGACCTGATGCCGGAGCAGCGGGATGTTCACGACAAGGGCGCCAGTATGCGGCTGGGGGCCTACCCCTGCAAGATCGTGGACAGGGACTCCCGCACTTTTGCCGCCTACGGCGGCGAGGAGGTCATCTACGAGCGCCACCGCCATCGCTACGAGTTCAACAACGATTACCGGGAGGTTCTCACCCGCAACGGCTTGAAGCTGGTGGGCCTTTCCCCCAACGACCGGCTGGTGGAGGTGGTGGAGGTGCCCAACCACCCATGGATGGTGGGCGTGCAGTTCCACCCGGAGCTGAAAAGCCGCCCCAACAAGGCTCACCCCCTGTTCCGGGAGTTTATCCGGGCCGCCAAGGTGTTCCGGGACGGGCAATAACGGAAAAACAATCGTGGGAGTGCGGAAGTTGCCGCATTCCCACGATTTTTGTTGCTTTTTTCAAAATGGTGTGGTACTCTATTATAGGGCGCAGTCCATTACGGCGGCGGTTGGCCACATCTCCCGAAGGGAGGTGATGCTATGCGGATTACCTTGCATATCGGAGCCTATACGGTGACGATCATCGTGAAACGCAGAAACCGCCACTCTGCCAAGTGACGGTTTCTAAACTAGAAACTATCCATAAACAGGGCTAACCGTTGTCGGACAGCGCCCTTTTTCTATTTGTAGTATAAACCATTTCTTTGCTTTTGTCAACGCCGGGGTTTGTAAACTTTCAATCAGAGCCTCAATTTGAGCTTTTTTGAAACACAAAGAAGCGTGGGAGTGCGGAAGTTGCCATATTTCCACGATTTTTGTTGCTTTTTGCAAAATGGTGTGGTATTCTATAACTGGTTCCAGCTAGACCAGTTGGAGCTAGGGCGCTGTCCATTACGACGGCGGTTGAGCCTCCTCTTTTCTGTGGGGGCGACTTCTTCAGCCCCCTGATTTTTTAGAAAGGGGGCTTGCCTTATGACGACTTCTGAAGTTTTGCAGCTTCTGTTGGTTCTCATCAGTGCGTGCAGTCTGGTCATCCAGGCGTACAATAATAAGAAGTAACCGCCCCTGTTGACCAAACCGGCGGTTACCTCTTAACGAATGAATGAGGGAGCCTGACCGTTGTCGGACAGTGCCCTTTTTCTATTTGCATTATATATCATCTTTATGTTTTTGTCAACGCCGGGGTTTGTAAACTTTCCGCCAACCCAGCGGGCAGAAAAGATAGTCACAGGGGACGACCGATTTCCGGCTGTCCCCTGTGTTGATTTTTTAGATACTCAGCACTCGCAGGGGCCGATGAAGGCGGCCTCGCCCCGCTCGCCGGTGCGGACCCGGAGGGCGTCATAACACTCGGTCACGAACACCTTGCCGTCGCCATATTCGCCGGTGCGGAGGGTCTTCTCCACGGCTTCAAAGACCTTCTCCAACGGGGTCTCGCAGATGAACAGGTCTACCTTGATTTTGGGCAGCAGGTGGACCTCCCGCTTGACCCCCCGGTAGTAGGTCAGGTGGCCGCCCTGGGCGCCGCAGCCCTCCACCTTGTAGACGGTCATGCCGTCGATGCCGATCTCGTTCAGCGCGTCCTTCAGGGCGGGGAACTTTTCGCGGCGGGTGACGATCTCCACTTTATAGATTTTCTTAGACATAAACGATACACTCCCTTATTTGCCGCCAGCTTCTGGGGGCAGTTGTGTTACAGGTTAGCACAGACACGCCGCCTGCGCAATGGGAACTGTGGAACCTCACTCAGTCGCCGTAGGCGGACATGCCGTGTTCGGAGGTGTCCAGGCCGATGATCTCGGACTCGGCGTCCACCCGGATGCCGTGGAAGAGGACACCCGCCACCTTGAAGGTCAGGAAGGTCAGCAGCGCGCCGATGGGCAGCACTACGATGATGCCCACCACCTGGCACAGCAGCTGATGGAAACCGTAGCCGTAGAAGAGGCCGCTGTCCATGGAGAACAGGCCCACGCAGAGGGTGCCGACCACGCCGCCCACGCCGTGGACGGAGACCGCGCCCACCGGGTCGTCCACATGGAACTTTTCGTCCACGATGGGGACCATGAAGGTCATGGCGGTGGAGGCCAGGATGCCGACAATGAGGGAGGGCACCGGCAGGAACACGTCCGCGCCGGGGGTGACGCCCACCAGACCGGCCAGGATGCCGTTGAGCACCATGCCGGGGTCGACCTTCTTGTAGCGCATGGCGGTGAGGAAGGCGGCGGTCAGGCCGCCGGCTGCGCCGCCGATAAAGGTGGAGACTTCGGAGATATAGGTGGCCTCAGAAGTGATGTCCAGAGAGGAGGCCCCGTTGAAGCCGAACCAGCCGAAGAACAGCAGCAGCACGCCCAGGGTGGCGTAGATCAGGTTGTGGCCGGGGATGGCGTTGGAGGAGCCGTCCTTGTTGTACTTGCCGATGCGGGGGCCGACCATGGCCGCGCCCACCAGAGCGCAGCAGCCGCCCAGGGCGTGGACGATGAGGCCGCCGGCGTAGTCATGGGTGCCGAACTGGTTCAGCCAGCCGTCCGCCGACCAGATCCAGTGGCCCATGATGGGGTAGATGATGGAAGCGGCGATGGCGCAGAAGAACAGGTAAGCGTAGAAGTTGGTGCGCTCCGCCATTGCGCCGGAGACGATGGTGGCGCAAGTTGCGCAGAAGATTCCTTCAAAAAAGAAGTAGACGAAGCCGTTGACGCCGCTGATCTGGGTGGCGGTGGTGTACCCCATCAGGCAGAAGTTGCTGGTGCCGATGATGCCGCCCACGTCCTGGCCGAACATGAAGCCGTAGCCCACCAGAAAGTAGACCACCACGCCGATGGCCACGGTCATGACGTTTTTCATGGCGATGTTGGCGGCGTTTTTGCTCCGGGCCATGCCGACCTCCACCAAAGAGAAGCCTGCGTGCATGATAAACACCAGACACGCCCCCAAAAGCGTCCACAACGTATTCACAAAATACAAGGTTGTGCTGTCCATTTACTTTTCCTCCCAAATAAAACGATGGATGGAGCCGACCCATCACCTGAATCATACTATTACGATTCAGGTGACGCAGTCGAAACAAGAAAGGACGCCAGCTCCGCCCATTTGCGGCCGCTGACGTCCTTGTCGAGAATGACTTTATCACAGCAGAGATAAAAATGCAAGAAGAAAAATGAAAAATTGCAAAATTATAGACAGATGCACAAA
>JAJQAS010000007.1 GCA_021203685.1 Clostridiales bacterium
CCCAGGTTGTAGGAGCAGTTCAGCATCCCGCAGTAGGCATCGCCCCGGCCGTTGATCATATCGCCGTCTCCCTCGGCGGCGGCCACGAACATACAGGGGCCGTCAAACCGCTGGGCGATCTCCGTCTCCGGGGTCTCCGGGCCAAAGTTGCCCAGGAACACCACCAGAGCGTTGCAGCCCGCCGCGTTCACATCGTCCACGGCCTTGAGCATATCCAGCTCATTTTCCACGGTGATGGGGCACTCGTAAAGCCCCTCGCCGTAGGCGGCCACGATGTTTTTCCGGTGCTGGGTGGACAGGGCGATGGGGAAGCAGTCCCGGCTGACGGCGATGATGCCCAGCTTGACGGTTGGAATGTTGTTGCTTACCATTTGAAATTCCTCCTCACTTTCAAATCAATGGTTGGTCGGATAATTTATAACAGCTCAGAAAACAGGTGTTTGCAGACCGGATAAATTTTTCGGAACTGCCGATACCGTTCCTCGTACAGCGCCGCCAGTTCCGGCTCCGGCTCCACCGTGTCCACCACATGGACCAGCTTGTCGCAGACCGCCTTGACGGTGGGATAGGTGCCGTCCGCCACCATCGCCAGCATTGCGCCGCCCATACCGGGGCCTTGCTCGGACTCCACGATTTCCAGCGTGACGTTCAGCACATTGGCACAGATGGTTTTCCACAGGGGCGATTTTGCGCCGCCGCCGCAGATTTTGCTCCGCGCGATGACGATGCCTTGAGACCGGGACACCTCCAGGCTGTCCCGGATGCCGAAGGCTACCCCCTCCAGCACCGCCTGGGTCAGGTCGGCGCGGGTAGTGTCCATCGTCATGCCGATGAAGCTCCCGCGGGCGTTGGTGTCGTTGATGGGGCTGCGCTCCCCCATGAGATAGGGCAGGAAAAAGACGTGGTTTTTACCCAGCTTGTCCGGCGTGATTGCCGCCTGTTCTCCGCTGTAATCCTCCGTCTGGAAGATGTCCTCCATCAGCCACTTGTTGCAGCTTGCGGCGGAAAGCATACAGCCCATCAGGTGATAATTCCCGTCCGCGTGGGCGAAGGAGTGGAGGGCGTTCTGCTCATCCACGCCGAACTTCTCGCTGGAGATGAAAATCGTCCCGGAGGTGCCCAGGGAGATGTTGCAGGCCCCCTCGCCTACGGTGCCAGTGCCGACAGCAGCAGCGGCGTTGTCCCCGGCTCCGGCGGCCACGACTACTGATTCCGGCAGGCCCAGCTTTTTCGCCATCTCCGGCAGGAGGGTCCCCACCGGCTGATAAGACTCGAAAATCTGCGCCATTTGAGACTCCTGTACCCCGCAGAGGTCCAGCATCTCCTGCGACCAGCACTTGTGCTCCACGTCAAAGAGCAGCATCCCGGAGGCGTCGGACACGTCGGTGCAGTGTACGCCCGTGAGCTTGTAGTTGATAAAATCCTTGGGGAGCATGATTTTGTCGATTTTGGCGAACAGATCCGGCTCGTTCTCCCGCATCCACAGCAGCTTGGGGGAAGTGAACCCGGCGAAGGCGATGTTGGCGGTGTACTGGCTGAGCTTGTCCTTGCCGATGACATTGTTCAGGTAGTCCACCTGCCTGGCGGTGCGCCCGTCGTTCCAGAGAATGGCCGGGCGGATGACGTTGTCGTCCTTGTCCAAGACCACCAGGCCGTGCATCTGGCCGCCGGCCCCGATGCCCGCTACCTGAGCGGCGTCGAAGCCCGTCAGCAGCTCCGGTATCCCCTCCTCCACGGCGGAGAGCCAGTCCTCCGGGTTTTGCTGGCTCCAGCCGGGGTGGGGGAACTCCAGCGGGTAGTTCTTGGAGACGATGTGTAAAATTTGACCTGTTTCGTCCATCAGCAGCAGTTTGGCCGCTGAGGTACCCAGGTCGATTCCGATGTAGAGCATAAATGGGCCTCCTTTTTACCGCAGACTACCAGGCATATCCAGGCTCTCCTTTGGTATCCGCTTTTACATTTTTCGGTCTACAGCAACAGGCAAAAGGTGATTGAAAATTCCTTTTGCATCTCAATATTGCGTTTTTCATTCCTAATGAATGCAACTTCTACCTGTGCCAGAATGAGAGGCTATCTTCTTTTAGCAGTCGATCTCCGAAAGTGCTTCCATATCCCCGATCAGTGTAAAGTCCGGATGCATCTGAAGAATAGATGCCGGCACCTGCGGTGTCACTGCACGAAGAAAGCCTCTTTGATGATCGCCGCCTTGCTGCGTCCGTTCACCACCATCAGCACCTTGTGTGCCTGCATAATTGTCTTGATTCCCATTGTATAAGCCTGGCGCGGCACCTCTTTCACAGTATCAAAAAAACGGGCATTAGCTTCAATCGTGCTTTCCGTCAAGTTTACGCAGTGTGTCCCAAGTTCAAAAGCCGCTCCCGGCTCATTGAATCCGATATGGCCATCTACCCCAATGCCGAGAAGCTGTAAGTCGATTCCTCCCTTTTCCATAATCAGACGGTCATAACGTGCGCATTCTTCCTGCGCGTCCTGATTCGTGCCATCTGGGAGATTGATGTTTTCCGGTCGGATATTTACATGGTCAAAAAAGTGTTCATGCATAAAAGTCCAGTAGCTCTGTATGCTTTCCCGAGGCAAGCCACGGTATTCATCAAGGTTGATCGTAGTCACCTCGGAAAAATCAATATCCCCTTTCCGGTACCAGTCGATCAACTGTTTATAAATGCCCACCGGTGTTCCTCCTGTCGCCAGGCCCAACACACAATTCGGTTTCATAATTACCTGGGCGCTGATGATATTCGCAGCTTTTCTGGACATATCTTCATAAGTTTTTGCTTCAATAATCTTCATTTTTCTTTTTCCTTTACCGAATAAAAACAATACCAGTACACAATCTGATATACAAATCAACGACGCAAAACCGGACACACCTCACTTCTCCATGCCTCCCATAAGGATTGGCAGATCCTCCGGTTGGAAAAATTTCGTCATAAATGCGCGTCCAAACTCCTCATTCGGCGCAGTACTTTCCACCGTCTGTGCCTTCTCATCCTCAGACATACCGGAATTGATAGAAGCCATGTACGCAAATGCTTCTTTCTGTCGTTCCCTGCCACCTGGCACCCACCAGCTTCTGGGCGTATAGGAAATCCTCTGGTGCAAGCCTTCTACTGCAATCCATTTTTCCAGACGATCTGCAAATTTTTCGTAATCACGCGGCCCCTCCGGACCGCACCAGCAGAGTTCCGCCAGCGTATAAATGCGCGGGAACAAGAGCCTCTCCAGCTTTTCCGACTCTTTTATATGTTCCGACCAGATACAAGCCTCCATTCCCAGGAGATTTGTCTGAAGCGTTCCCGTATCCTCGGCAGAAAGCTCCGATACCGTCTGCCCCAGGTTTGATTCATCACCCGCTGCTCCTGCGACAATCTTCTCGCCAAGGTGCGGGATCGTCTCATAGAGTTTCTTCACAGAGGTCATACTATACGGATAATCCAGATACAGTTCAAACATATCAG